>JAPLEO010000129.1 GCA_026391125.1 Bacteroidota bacterium | reverse complement strand
CAAATTAATAAGAAATTCTATTCTCGATTGTTGCACAATTTATTTTACTTTGTATTGTTACCAAAAAATAAATGATCTAAAAAACAAAGCTTATTACTATAACAGTTATGAGTTCTTTTTGTTGAAAAGAATAAAAAAGATTTGAATGCTCAAAAAGAAAAGAAAAATAGATCCATTTCTCATCTTCACAGTTTTATTTCTAATTGGTCTTTTTGCTGGTTTTATTATTAAAACAATTTACTTTACTCCTAAAGAAATAATTATTAAAATTGATGCAAAAGATCTTAAAGCTCCCGTTAAGAATGAAAGAGAAGTAACAAAAAAAATACCCTCCAATGAAGAAGACAAAAAACTTTTCTTACGAAATAATTGGAGGGACTTTATTTCTATAGGTACCATTCATAAAGATGTGAATTATATTGTTTCACCCGATGGAAGAATTACAAAACTTACTGTTCCATTGATCAACAAAACTGATTATCCTATAGAATCAATTACAATCAGAGTATTTTATATCAATCAAGGCAATAAAAACACTCTTGAATCAACTAGTTTTGAAGTTAAGAATATATTACCAGGTAAAAATATGTCATACCCTAGCCCAGAAAGTAAAGTAAAGGGAGTTACAATAATTTGTGAGATCAGTAAAATGCATTCTGCAAATTTCGGGTTCTGTTATGATCAAGATCTTTTCACCGATCAAGGTAATAGGGGCGGATTTAGCGGAAACCCCGCCGATCCATGGCATTGTAAATAAGATAAATTTTTGATTTTGTATAAACTAACCACGCTTGCCCTTTTACTTTCACTTTCGGTTAGTGTATTTGCACAAAAGAAAAATAGCAACTTCAGATTCCACATCCATCGAACACATTCGCCCATTATCATCGATGGTAAAATGAGTGAAACTGCTTGGCAAGAAGCTTCATCAGTAAAAACATTCTATAGTGTCTTACCAATGGATACAGGCATGGCAAAAGTTCCTACCGAAGTTAGGATGTGCTTCGATGATGTAAACATGTATATCATCGCCATTTGTACCAAAACCGTGAAGGGTCCGGATATGGTTGAATCGCTAAGACGCGACTTCGCTTTTCAGAAAAACGACAACTTTATTTTCTTCCTAGATCCATTCGATGATCAAACCAGTGGATTCACTTTTGGCGCCAATGCAGCCGGTGCACAATGGGATGGTTCGCTCTATGAAGGCGGAAAGGCCGACTTAAATTGGGATTCTAAATGGAACTCTGTAGTTGTTTCTAACAAAGATCAATACATCTTCGAAGCATCGATCCCTTTCAAATCTATTCGTTATAAAAAAGGATTAAAAGAATGGGGTATTAATTTTAGTAGAAATGATCTTAAATCTACCGAAAAATCAAGCTGGGCGCCCGTTCCAAGGCAATTTCCAACAGCCTCATTGGCCTATACTGGCATCCTCGAATGGGATGAACCACCTCCAGCACAAGGCAATAATTTTTCTTTGATTCCCTATTTATTGGGAGGCGTTTCTAAAGATAATGCCACAGGTAAAAGCACTGCTTGGAAATCTGAAATTGGTTTAGATGCAAAAATTTCTGTTACCTCTTCGCTGAATCTCGACTTAACTATACACCCCGACTTTTCTCAAGTTGATGTAGACAAGCAAGTAATTAACTTGAGTAGGTTTGAATTATTCTTTCCAGAAAAAAGGCAATTTTTTCTAGAGAACAACGACATCTTTGGAAATTTTGGATACTCCTCTATACGGCCATTCTTCTCGCGTCGAATCGGACTCGACGCACCTATTTCTGCAGGTGGTAGACTAAGCGGAAAGATCGATAAAAATTGGCGTGTGGGTGTTATGGATATGCAAACCGAAAGTGTTCCAGAGACCGGTATGCCTAAAGAAAATTATGCCGTGATGGTTTTGCAAAGAAAGGTTTTTAGCAGATCAAATATCGGGATCATCTATATTGATAAATCGGCTGTTGGCTCCATCGCCGATTCTTTCAAAACAAAATACAATGCCTATAATCGTAATATCGGTTTTGAGTACAACCTTGCTTCCGCGAATAATATGTTGACTGGGAAATTTCTTTACTTGAAATCTTTCTCTCCCAACAGTAGCAATAATAACGACGTGGTTTCGGGAAACCTGATTTATAGTAGTAAGAAATGGAATCTCTCTTTACAAGAAGAGTATGTAGGCAAAAATTATTCTGCCGAGGTAGGCTACGTACCACGTAATGGATATATCCGTATCAACCCTCAAATGACTAGAAATATATTTCCAAAATCTGGTACCATTTTAACTCATGGTCCGCAATTAGTTGCCAACTTTTATTACGATCAGAATTTTACCCGTAGTACCGATAACCAAGTAGCCGCTTCCTATATAATTAAATTCCGAAACAACACGAGCTTCTCAGGTATTGTATTACACGATTACGTAGAAATACTCAAAGCTTTCGATCCAACCAATACAGGTAAGGATTCATTGGGGGTTGGTTCAAAACACAATTGGACCACCGTTGGTCTTGACCTTGTTTCAAGGCCTCAAAAATTGTTTACTTATATTTTCTCAGCACGATATGGCGGTTATTATGCAAACGGAACACTCTTTAATTTAACAAGTGAGCTGGGATACAGAATACAACCCTACTGCAGCATTGCAATGAGCGCTGCTTATTATATGCTTAACCTTCCAAAACCCTGGGGCAATAATGCTTACTTATTAATTGGACCGAAGATCGACCTTACCTTGACCAACCGTTTCTTTTACACTACCTATATTCAGTATAACCAACAACAGAACAACCTCAATTTAAACATGCGCTTGCAATGGCGATATAAACCCGCCTCGGATCTGTTTTTGGTGTATTCAAATAATTATTATTCTACTCCCTTTACTTCAAAAAACAATGCGTTTGTTTTGAAATTTACCTACTGGTGGAATAAATAATTTGCGCTCATCCAGTGCTGGATAGTTGTATCTTTAAAACAAGTATTAAATCACAAACTTTCTGCCATTTATGAAAAAACAGATATTCCTATTTGTTGCATTCGTTGCATTCATTATAAGTGCATTTGCCCAAACATCTGTGCAAGACCTTTTAACTGAAAATAAAATCAATCCAATTGGCTTAGATAATAATGTTCCAAGATTCAGTTGGCAATTGAAAAACGAAGGTAGAAATGTCGTTCAAACTGCATACGAGCTCAAAATAATGGCCCCTACAAAATCTGACAATTGGAGTAGTGGTAAAATCAATTCTAGTCAATCAGTTCAAATTTCATACACCGGACCAGCATTACAATCAAATGCAAAATACCAATGGCAGGTACGTATCTGGGATCAAACCAATAAACCATCTGCGTGGAGCACACCTGCAAATTTTCAAATGGGTTTATTGAAAATCGAAGACTGGACAGCTAAATGGATCGAACCCGGATATAAAGAAGACGAAATACTCAGACCTAGTCCGCTGTTTCGTAAATCTTTTAGCAGCAACAAAAAGATCCAATCAGCAACTGTATATATTACTTCCCACGGATTATATGAAGCACATATCAATGGCAGAAGAGTGGGCGACGCTTATCTCACACCAGGATGGACTGCCTATCAAAAAAGATTACAATACCAAGCATATGATGTAACTAATTTATTACAATCAGGAAAGAACGCAATTGCAGTGTCAGTAGGAAGTGGTTGGTATAGAGGCATCATTGGATTTGCAAATAATAAAAACTTTTATGGTAAAGACATTGCATTGTTATTACAATTGCAAATTGTATATAGCGATGGTAGTATAGAAAAAGTTGGAACCGATGCAAGTTGGAAATCAGGTATCGGATCGATCCGCTCTTCTGAAATTTATAACGGTGAAACAATTGATGCACGTCAGGAAAAAGCTGGTTGGAAACTGGCCGACTATAACGATGATGAGTGGTCATCGGTTGTTGTTGGAAAACAAAGCATGAGTAACTTGATTGCTACAGAAAATGAACTGGTAAAAAAACACGAAGTATTTCATCCCGCTAAAATTTTCACAACACCAAAGGGTGAGAAAGTGATCGACTTTGGCCAAAATCTTGTTGGATGGGTAACTATGAAAGTAATAGGAAATTCAGGAGACAAGATCACCATCACGCACGCAGAAGTGTTAGATAAACAGGGCAATTTTTATACAGAAAACTTACGTGCTGCTGCATGTACTAATACGTATATTTTAAAAGGTGGAGAAGAAGAAATATTTGAGCCACATTTTACCTGGCAGGGTTTCAGGTATGCAAAAATTGATGGCTATCCGGGTGAATTGAATTCAGAAAATTTTTCTGCTGTGGCTTTGTATTCCGATATGCCTCAAACAGGAAGTTTTAGTACTTCAAACGATTTGATCAATCAGTTGCAACATAATATTCAATGGGGGCAAAACGGCAACTTCCTTGATGTGCCTACTGATTGTCCGCAAAGAGATGAACGATTGGGTTGGACAGGCGATGCACAAGCGTTTTCACGTACTGCATCTTTTAATAGAAATGTCAATAGTTTTTTCGCGAAGTGGATGAAGGATGTAGCAGCTGATCAGTTGCCTAACGGTAGTGTGCCATTTGTGATCCCTAATATTTTAGGAGCGAATTCTACAGGTGCAACAGGTTGGGCTGATGTAGCAACCATCATTCCTTGGAATATGTATTTAGCATATGGCGACAAAAGATTGTTAGAGCAACAATATGCTAGTATGAAATCCTGGTTAGGCTACATGCAAGCACAAAGCAAGAACGATCTTTGGAACACTGGCTTCCATTTTGGCGATTGGCTTTTCTATCGTCCGTTCGATGATAATGATGGAAGTTCGGCAGTAACAGATAAATATTTAATTGCACAATGCTTCTTTGCTCATAGCGCACAAATTTTAATCAATACCGCAAAAGTATTGGGTAAGAATGATGACGTGGCAACCTTCGAAGCTATCATGAAGAAAACAAAAGAGGCTTACCTAAAAGAATATGTAACCGGCTCTGGTCGTTTGGTTTCTTCTACACAAACTGCTTACGTACTAGCATTACAATTTGATATGTTACCCGAAAACATGCGTGCACAGACAGCTGAAAGATTGGTGGCAAATATTAAAAGCTATGGTAATCACTTAACAACAGGATTCTTGGGAACACCTTATCTATGCGAAGTGCTTTCAAGATTTGGATATGTTGATATGGCTTATACTTTGTTGTTACAAGAAACTTATCCTTCTTGGTTATATCCCGTAAAAATGGGTGCAACAACCATCTGGGAAAGATGGAATGGCATTCGTACAGATGGAAGTTTCGAGCCTGCATCTATGAACTCTTTTAACCACTATGCTTATGGAGCAATTGGTGATTGGATGTATCGGGTGATGGTAGGAATTGATACTTATGAAGACGGGCCCGGTTATCAGCATATCAAAATCGAACCGCATATTGGCGGAACATTTACAAACGCATCTGCAAGTCTTAAAACATATTATGGCACAGTAAGTAGTGGTTGGAAATTGAGTGCAGACTCGGTACAAATTGACGCTGTGATTCCACCCTGATAATTTCAGCACTAGTATTCGTATAGAAATTGGTTCTGGAAAATATCATTTCGAAGTAAAAAAGAAATAGGATTCAATCCTTCTAGTACAATCATCGTTTATGAAAAAATCCATCGTTTTTATCACGATCTGTTTCGTGATGAGTTTTTCTGTGTACGCACAAGAAATTGATTTGTTACATCAGCCTTGGAAAGCATCTTGGATCGCGGTTCCAAATACTGCTGCTAATGATTATGGTGTATACGTTTTTCGGAAAAAAGTTTCACTCAACAACAAGCCCGAAAATTTTTTGGTGCACGTATCTGCTGATAATCGTTACAAATTATTTGTAAACGAACAAATGGTATCGATCGGACCAGCACGTGGCGATATTACACATTGGAATTATGAAACAATTGATCTGGCTAAATATTTAAAGAGCGGAGAAAATACAGTGGCTGCACTTGTATGGAATGAAGGAGAACAAAAACCAGAAGCGCAGATCAGCTATAGAACAGGATTTTTAATGCAGGGTGCCAATTTCAAAGATTCAACTTGGAATACCGATAGTACTTGGAAATGTTTACAGGATACGGCCTACAAAGCACTAAATGTAAAAATGAATACCTACTATGTAACTGGTCCGGGCGAACAGATCAATTTAAAAAACAGTTTAAAGGGTTGGCAAAAGAATGATTTTAATGATGCTGGTTGGAAAAAAGCAATTGCTATTAGCGGGGCTTATCCCAAAAACATCATGTTAATGGACATGCCTGTTGGATGGAATTTGATCGCATCCACATTACCTCCCATGGAAATGAGCTATCAGCGATTACAAAAAACAATTCGCGAAACAGGAAAAAATATCCCAGCTGGTTTTCCTGCAACTAAAACAAGTTTTACAATTCCAGCGCATACTACTGATACCATTTTATTAGATCAAAGTATTTTAACCAATGCATTTCCAACCATTGTCTTTGCAAAAGGTAAAGATGCTAGTATCCATCTTGGTTATGCTGAAGCGCTTTTTACAAAATTTCCATCAAAAGGAAATAGAAATGAAACAGCAGGGAAAATATTTATAGGCAAAGAAGATCAAATCATTTCTGATGGATCTGACAACCAATCTTTCACTGCTTTGAATTTTAGAACCTATCGATATGTACAATTGATCATTCAAACCAAAGATGAACCAATTGTGATCAATGATCTCTATGGAACTTTTACTGGTTATCCTTTTACGCTCAAAGCAAATTTTAGCGCAGGCAATCCTTTGTACAACCAAATATTGGATATCGGTTGGCGTACAGCCAGATTATGCGCTTGGGAAACTTATACTGATTGTCCGTACTACGAACAACTGCAGTATATCGGTGACACAAGAATTCAGGCACTAGTTTCTATATATAATACTGGGGATGAAAGATTGATTAAAAATGCGCTAAACCAAATGAACGAATCGCGTTTGCCAGAAGGTGTTACTTTAAGTAGACACCCTTCACATACAGCGCAACTGATTCCAACTTTTTCGTTGTGGTATATCGATATGTTACACGATTATTGGATGTATGGAAAGGATGAGGCTTTTGTGAAAGACAAACTGACTGGCACTAGAGGCATCTTAGAATTTTTCAAACGCTTTCAGCAAAAAGATCATTCTTTAAAAAATGTTCCCTACTGGAACTTTACCGATTGGTGCGACACCAAGGGTTGGGATGGAGGTAGGGCTCCTGAGGGAAAAGATGGCTATTCCGCAGTCATGGATCTGCTTTTATTGTATACGTATCAAATGGCTGCTGACCTAGAATTGAAAATTGGTATACCAGCACTTGCATCGCAATACAATGCAGAAGCAAAGCTTTTGCAACAAACCATTCGCAGCAAATATTTTGATGCTTCTAAAAAATTGTTTTCTGATAGAACAGAAAAAGATCTTTACTCTCAACACGCCAACACTTTAGCCATTTTAACAGGAACAAGCACAGGCGAAGAAGCAAGATCTATCGCAACAAAAATGATGAAAGATACTAGCATCACTGAGGCTACAATTTTCTACAAATATTATGTTTACCAAGCACTCACTAAAGCAGGATTTGGAAATGATTATTTGAATTGGTTAGATATTTGGAAAAGAAATATCAAAGAAGGACTAACTACCTGGGCCGAGATTTCAGATATCAATAATGCAAGAAGCGATTGTCATGCATGGGGTGCTAGTCCGAATATAGAATTCTTCCGCACCGTTTTGGGAATCGACAGTGATGCACCATCTTTCAAAAAAGTGAAGGTCGTTCCGCACTTAGGTAATGAAACCAATATCAGTGGTAGCATTCCGCATCCTGCAGGAACCATCAGTACGAGTTATCAATACATCAACGCCCAATGGAAGATCCAGATCGATCTACCCAAAACCATCACAGGTAAATTCGAATGGAAGGGAAAGACCTATCCGCTAAAAGAAGGAAAAAATAGTTTCAATTTATAACGTCTTTACAAAGAACCCCGGCTTGAAAGCCGGGGTTAACG
>JAPLEO010000098.1 GCA_026391125.1 Bacteroidota bacterium | reverse complement strand
GTCTGAAATGGTATGGTGTGGAGATCTAAAAGGCCGCTGACTAATTAAAGAACTTCCCGAAGCTAATTTTCCGGCAACACTATGGATCTTGGTGGTTTCAAGAGCTTCTTGTAAACTAAGTGGTGGAAGGATCGTGGGCAAACGCTTTGCCAGCATGGTTTTGCCAGAACCGGGCGGACCAATCAGAATAGCATTATGTCCACCAGCCGCTGCAATTTCTAAAGCGCGTTTGATATTTTCTTGTCCCTTCACATCATTAAAATCAATATTAAAATCATATTGGTTGCTAAAAAATTCTTCGCGTGTATTTACATGCACGGGTTGCATTTTTGATTCGTCTTTAAAAAATGCTACGATATCGTTGATATGTGAAAATCCAAAGACGTTTAACTGTGAAACCATGCCAGCTTCTCTTTCATTTTCTTTAGGAATGATTAATCCATAGAAACCTTCCTTGCGTGCCTGAATGGCAATGGGCAAAGCACCCTTGATTGCTTGGATACTTCCATCCAAACTCAACTCGCCCATTATGATGAAATCACTGAGTCGCTCTGGCTTAGAGATTTGTTCACTTGCAGCAAGCACAGCTATGGCGATGGGTAAGTCAAATGCAGAACCAGTTTTTCGAATATCTGCAGGCGCAAGATTTACAACCACTTTTGTGCGCGGCATAAAATAGCCATTCGATTTAATGGCACATTCAGTACGTTGCATACTTTCTCGAACAGCAATATCAGGCATCCCCACTATCGAATAACCCTGCCCCATACTTACACTCACTTCAATTGTAATTGTGATGCCCTCTACACCATAAACGGAGCTGCCAAAGGTTTTGACTAACATGTTAATTTTCTAGAATGGAAAGTTAACTATGAGCTGATAGATAAAATAATAAGGAGCGTAAAATGATTTTATTAGAAATTAAAACCAAGGGTATCTGAATATGTTATCGAAAAGATTTAGATATTCAAGCCCAACCATCTCTATTAAGGATACATAAAAAAGGGACTAACTATTTATGAGAGCCCCTTTTTTAAATTCCATTTGCGGATGATTTATTTAAGTTCCTTCTGCTTAAAAAGTTCCTTGGCAATCAGAAAAAAACTGGAAATTTCATTCCGATTCTTTTCTGGCAAACTTTGTTGAAAAAGTTCGTAGGTCCAAACCTGCCTAGGTATATCTGATTTCATTTCAGGATAATAACGGGGGTTATATACCATACGGATCTTACTTAAACTCCTGGAATGAATACTTTCGAGAAATGGAGAAAATGAATAAGGAATGTCTCTTAAGCCAGCGGAAAAAAACAAGTCTGTTGTATCAATTAATTTATCTTTATAGGTATTAAGGGGAATGTATTTTTCTATCAGTTCTGAGTCTGATGTTATTGTTCGATTTATTAAGCTATCATAAGTTAATAATTCGGCCACTTTGTAGTCCTTAATATTTCTACTAGATAATACTGAATCTTTCAATAGCCATTTACATTTGCCAGTATCATTCAATGAAGGGAAATACAAACCCTTATGGGTGTTCTGTTCAACCATTAAATATTCAAAAGATTTTCTCAGATCTACTGAAACCCCATTCTTGAATGTCTCATGGGTATAAGGAAGTGCATACAAAACCATGTTTCCTTGATAATAAAAATGCACAGTATCTCTGAAAATCGTAAAATTGTTGATGGTCTCAAACCTTGGAAATTCAACTGCCATGCCAGCATATTTGATCTCAGGCGCAGGCTGACTCAACAATTGACTAGGCGCCGCGAATGAACAATATATCAGAGAATATAAAATTACTCGATGCATATTAATTGCAATTTAAAGATTACGGGTTAGCATTCCAAAGCATTGAACGAGTATACACATCATCAAAACCAAATATCGTAGGAATTGTACAATTAAGAATTGGTAACGATATCGGTTTTGGCTGAAAATGCAGGACTATATGAACTTCCATTCCAGCCCAAAGTATATTATTACCTGGGGCAACAAAAGATGGTGTGCCTGATTCTGAAACGAGCGAAACTTTCCCGCTAAACAAATCGCCGCCTACTAAAGTTGCCTTCTTGTGAATCAGTGATTCCCATTCCCAACGCATTTCGGTATATGGATCATTGGGAAAAGTTGGTACGTATTTTATGATGCCTTCTTCGCTTGACAGAACATACATAGAAGATCGCACAGATCCTACTAAACACTTCCATTCAATGTTCTTATATTTTCTAAAAGGGTTAGGTGTGCCTATTACATTTATAGAAACTAATTCGCTACTTTCTACCATGATTGATTCAGATTCAAATTGTTGAGCTGCCGCAATAGCTGCATTACATGCTGTCTGGTTATCGCCTGCTCCTCCGCCAGAAGGACTTCCTCCACTACCCGGAGGTGGGGCACAATTTACACCTACATATTGTTTTCCTGCTCCGATACTGATGGCTAGAGCTGAGGCTGGAGGACAGTCTGGGGTACCTGAACAAACCCAGAATGTGTAGACTAGAGTTGGTGGTCCCTCTTCCCAAATTATGAACAATCCCCACTCTTCACAAGTCACAGCGTTTACATGCAAGCCGTTAGCTTTTTTTATCTTTTGATGCCCTAGGATAGGCGCAACAATACTGTGGGAAATAATTTTTCCTCCCTCAAACGTATAATCATATAAGAAATTCGCAGTGATCGTATAGGTATGGATGATCCCTGAAAATGAATTTGTGGAAACCTTATCCATGACTACAGTTTCGTAATAGGTTTTTGCAGCAACAATCTTATCATTCGGAACTGCCAGTTTTTTAGTCTCAACATTCACAAGATTGCCACTATCGATTCCCTTTTTTGTGTTGTCATAGAAAAATTCAAGTCCGAGTTCAGAAGAACGAATTGGTACGTACAAAATTGATTTACTATCGGAAACCTTTGTTTGAATAGCTTTTTGCCAATCAGCGGTCGATAATAACGAATCGATTCTCTGTTGGAAATTCATGGAAACATATTTTTTTTGATCAGTCATCCATGATTTCATAACTGATATTATTGGAACGTCGGGTGAAAAAAATACAGGAGTTTCCTCAGCGGCTTTTCTACAGCCTAGATGCACAATTGAAGAAAGCAGAAGTATATTAGCCGCCAGCGCCAGCGTAATGTAATTTCTGATTTTCATAAAAGGCAGATTAATACTTGAAATAATATTTTTAGAATTTAAATGATGATAGGTCTCTAGCTATGATAAAGTAGAGGTCAAGGAGGAAATTGATGCAATATGATTATGATTTTTACCACTTGAATGTTGAAGGAAAATTAGTCAACAGAAAATGTGGATCATAAATATTTGGCTAAAATCTTTTTAGTATTAAAAAGAATTTAATATCGGAAAGCTGTTATTTGGAGTCTTTTTTTCGTAAGGCATAACCCAATTAGAATGCAAAGGATTCTAATACTAATATTGAATGCTGTAAATGTGTACTATCTAATACTTATAGGTTCTCGAGCAATTTTGTAACCCCTTCACGTTTCAAAATCAAATACCCAATTCTATCATTGCTAATACCTTCTTTGACCCGATAGCTGAATTCGATTTTTTCTTCGGTCATGATTGTTTCGAAATAGCGAAACTGAATATTCGGATATTGCTTTAGTGCTTCACCAATTTCATACAAATGGGTGGATAGTACAAATAAGCTATGTTTCATTTTGATCAAACCTTCAATAACAGCTGTACTACATTTCATCGCGTCCTGAATATTGGTTCCCTTGAATAACTCATCAATGAGGATCAGCCAATTTTTTCCGTCACTGATTTTCTCAATCGTTTTCTTGATGCGTTGTACTTCGTTGTAGAAATAACTCTGACCCTTAAAAATATTATCCTCTACTTGAATATTGCTGAGTAATCCATCAAATAAACTCAATTGCATTCCTTTAGCTGGCACACCCATTCCTATATGAGCAAGGTATACGCCTAGTCCAACTGCTTTGATATAAGTGCTCTTGCCTCCCATATTGGCACCAGTTAAAAAAACGAAATTCTCAGTTTTGTTTAAAGTGATATCGTATGCAACTGGAGTTGGTAATAACAAATGGTATAATCCTTTTGCATTTACATATGGTTGATCAGTGGCCTCAATAGATGGAAAAACAAAATGAAATTTTTTGCAAGCGATCGCCATACTCATATAAGCATCTAGCTTGCAGAAAATATCAATCAATTCTTCAGAAGATCTTTTAAAGTGATTGCGCAAATAAATCCCATAATAAATATTTTCCTTCGGACTCAATTTGGCATCTTTTTCAATTGTCACCATTTCCTTCAAAACCGGTTTATTCAGATGATATTCGATTTGGTCAAACCAGGACTGTAATTGTTTGCTTTTCTTATTCTGAGCAATCAATTCAAGAACAATATGCATGCCTTTTAAAAATGCTACAGTATGTGTAATTGTATATTTCGTAACACTGTAATCTGGCGCGTGTAAGATCTTATAAAGATGGCTACTGAATAGATCGGGTTGTTTGGGATATTGATCTATTGCTGTTTCATAAAACTTTTCAATAACCATGATGGCACCATTGGTAATGAGGTGCAATGGCCATTTTTCCTGCACTTGCATTAATGCCTGAATCGTTTTTTGTGTATCCTGTATTGATTCGATGGATTCTAATGGTTTGCTTAGTATAGCTCTAAAATATTCTCTTCCTCCATTGGTATGTGCAAAACTGAGATGATGAAAAACAGATTGTTCTTCATCATGATGAAAGATTGATAGGTCGGTTAGTGTGGTTTTATCTACTTGCATATGTTGGCTTAGCGTTCAAATTGCAGTCTCATTCCTTGCTTAGATTCATCGAACACCCCGTTTCCATAAACTAAATGACCGTTCACAAAAGTATTTGTGATCGTGGCAGGGAATACGAATCCTTCTAATGGACTCCAACCGCATTTATAGAGAATGTTTGATTTAGCAACCTGACTTGTTTGATTCATATTTACTAGCACCAGATCAGCATGGTATCCTTCTCTGATATACCCTCTTTCTTTGATCTGAAAACAGTCGGCAACTGCATGACTCATTTTCTCCACCATTTTTTCCAAACTGATCTTTCCTTCATTAACATAGTGAAGCATGAGTAATACAGGATGTTGCACTAGTGGTAAGCCGGCATGTGCGTGGGAATAGTCTTCCTGTTTTTCAGTCCAGGTATGTGGCGCATGGTCTGTTGCAATAATATCTAATCGATCATCTAGTAATGCTTCCCATAAGGCAGTTTTATTGTGAGGAGCTTTGATCGCTGGATTACATTTGATCTGATTTCCTAATCGTGCATAATCATCACTTGTAAAGTGCAAATGGTGCACACATACTTCTGTAGTGATACGTTTCTCTTTTAAAGGAATCATATTGGTAAACAATTGCAATTCCTTCTCGGTACTGATGTGTAAAATGTGTAACCGACTATTGAATTTTTTTGCTAATTGAATGGCTTTGAAGGATGATTCGAAACAAGCTTCATCATTACGGATGATCGGATGGTCTGATGGCTCTAATTTTTCTTTTACTGCAGATAAAGCAGCAAGGTTGGCTTTGATGATACGTTCTTCCTCGCAATGTGTTGCGATCAGAAGTTCCGTGCCACCAAAAATATTTTCAAGTACCATGGGG
The DNA here is from genome assembly GCA_026391125.1 of Bacteroidota bacterium. GTDB lineage: Bacteria > Bacteroidota > Bacteroidia > Chitinophagales > Chitinophagaceae > Sediminibacterium. The sequence goes on along the minus strand of JAPLEO010000098.1, from coordinate 39,587 downwards.
TTGTCTACTAGCAGATTTCCTGTTGATGAACCCATGAAGATCTTTACACCACAAACCTCATTTTTCTTTTCATTGGTTTTCAGGATCTCTTCTAAGTTATCGTTGGAAGTGCCCATGAAAAACGAGTAGTTAGCTAAAGAGCTCTGTTTACCTATCGCATATTTTGCTTCTAATAATTCTTGTGTAAATGCTGGTGGATTGGTATTAGGCATTTCCATAAAACTTGTAACGCCCCCTGCAACTGCAGCTTTTGCTTCGGTATAGATATTCGCTTTATGTGTCAACCCGGGTTCACGAAAATGGACTTGATCATCGATAGCACCTGGAATTAAAAATTGGTTGCTGCCGTCGATTTCCACACAGTTTTCGGGTAAATTAATGGATGCCGCTATTTTTTCAATGCGTCCATTTTTTATTAACAGATCGCCATAAAAACGGGTGCCTTCATTTATGATACAGGTATTCTTGATGAGGTAGTTTTGCATGATATTCTTTTCGATACTGCAATTTATCGAAACTTATCATCTGCCCTCACGAAATAGGAAAAAGTTCTAGCGAAATTTAATCTTCGAAATGGATGGAGAATACGATCATCCTTGATTGAATCTTATCTAGCACATTTGAAAACTTCAATGCTGGATCAACTTGGTGTAGGTTACTCAATCCATTGCTGATCTTGAGTTCAGGTGAAATAGTAACGAAAGGGAGATAAAAGTTAAAGCCGATACCTGCTTCGATACCAAAATCGTATCGTTTCAATTTGATGATATCATCCGCGTTTCTGGCAGTAGAATTACTGGCCAAATCAATATCATATTTGATGCCACCAAGCATATAGGTTCTGAAATTGCCAATTCGGTCTGAATTGAATTTTACCTGAAATGGAAAACTTACAATATTGGAAGGGAGCACTTGCTTTTGAAATGCAGGCTCACCAGGTTTGGTATTGTTTAAAGAATAAGAAATGTATTTAGACCCTCCAATGATCAGCTGAGGATTAATTCTTAATTGAAAATGTTCATCTAATCGTAAAGTTCCCAATAAGCCCAACGCCACGCCACCACTGGATCCTGGCTCTGCGATCATTACACTATCGGAAGCTAAGAACTTAGCGCTCTTTGTTTGTTTGAGATATGAAGTGTTATAACTAAGTGTTAGTCCAAAATAATAATTCATATCATCGTGGGATACACGATACAACTCCTTTTGGCTAAAGCCCTTCAGGCCTGCCATCAGAAAAATTGAACAGAGGGTTATTGTTATGGTTTGCTTCCGCAGTAGATCGTGCATATCCCTAGACTAAGCTTTTTTAAATAAGTTTGGGTAAATCCTGCTTCATTCATTAAGGTTATAAATGTTTGTCCTTCTGGGAAGGCCTGAACACTATCGTTCAAGTATTGATATGCTGCTTTATTAGATCCGAATAACTTGCTAATGCTTGGTCCAATGACATTCATATAAAATTTATAGAATGCCTGTGCTGGTCCAAATGTAGGCTTTGAAAATTCTAATACCACCAATTTACCACCAGATTTTAATACACGCTGCATTTCTGCCAAACCTTTTTCCAGGTTTTGAAAATTACGAACACCAAAAGCCACGGTAATTGCGTCGAAGTGTTTGTCTGCAAACTGAATAGATTCACTATCGCCCTTTTGTAATTCAATCACTTTATTCAGCTGTAGATTCTCCAGTTTCTTTTTGCCAAATTCGAGCATGCCTTCAGAGATATCGATGCCGATAATTTTTTCGGGATTCAATTGGTTGTAGGTCATGATGGCCACATCCCCAGTTCCAGTTGCTACATCTAGTATCAATTTGGGTTGTAAATCCTTTAATTGATTAATTGCTTTTTTACGCCATCCTTTATCAATACCCGCGCTCAAAAAACGGTTCAAGAAATCGTATCGAAATGCGATTGTGTTAAACATCTGAGCCACCTGCTCTTTTTTGTCTAACTCACTTTGCCTGAACGGCACTACTTCATCGTGTGCAAACTTAGCCATGACGCGAAGATATTAAAATTAAGTGGCTAGAATGATAGTCTTGGACGCATAACTGTTGCCAGATGGTTAATATTTGCCTAAAACCTTTCTAAAGTGATAGGCTAATTTATTGGCTGGGGAAGGGTGGCTTACTATCTTTGTTTGGAATGAGAGCACTGATCTATAAATCTACTGGAAGCTGGTACATCGCTAAAAACGCGGAGGGTAAGACCTTTAATGCCCGGATCAAAGGGATTTTTAAGATCGATAATATTAGCTCTACCAATCCCATTGCAGTGGGGGATGAAGTGGAAATGGAAATTGAAGATGTGGAAGAAGAATCTGCCATTATCGATGAAATTTTTCCTAGAAAAAATTATGTTGCACGGATTTCACCTCACAATAAACGAATGCATCATATTGTGGCAAGCAATTTAGATCAGTGTGTATTATTTGCGACTTTAAGGGATCCTAAAACTTCTCAAGGATTTATCGACCGTTTTTTAGTGGCCTGTGAATCGTATCATATTCCTGCGATCATTGTTTTTAATAAAGCAGATATCTATCGAACAAAAGAAATGGTGGTCTTCGAAGAACTCAAAGCAGTGTATGAAGCCATTGGATATAAAGTGATCTTAGCAAGTGTGCAGGAAAATATTGGGGTAGAAGAAATTAAAGCACTGCTAAAAGATAAGACTAGTTTGTTGAGCGGACATAGTGGAGTAGGGAAATCTACTTTCATCAATGCTGTGTTTCCTGATTTCAATTTGCGAACTGCTGAAGTAAGTGATTGGAGTGGTAAGGGAATGCACACCACCACTTTTGCTGAAATGTTTGATTTGGATTTTGGTGGTAGGATCATTGATACGCCTGGCTTACGTGAGTTTGGAATTGTGGATGTAACCAAACAAGAGCTCTCACACTATTTTCCTGAAATGCGAGAACTGATCAATGGTTGTCAGTTTAATAACTGCAGGCACATCAATGAACCGGGTTGTGCTGTTAAAGAAGCAGTGAATAGTGGTGCAGTATCGATTGAGCGTTATGTGAGTTATTGCACTATTTTAGAGAAAATGGAAGAGATCAATTATTAATTTTATCCATTTTATACTTCGGCATTTTCTTTGCCAAATTTCCATCCGATAATAATTTTTCCGCACCCGTATTTCTTCCGTGTAAACCATTGCAGGATAGTCCGTTTACATCTTTGGCACTATTGTGTTTAAATATGCCACAAGAAAATAAAAAGCTGCAAAAAAAAAGAAACATTAAAGAACGCATAGCAATCATTTATTTGTTAGGTGTATCATTGTGTTCTGCAAACCAGGAAGCGTATTCAATATAGTTATTAGTGATCCGATTAATTTCTCCATGAATCAGTTCTGGTGAAACCTCTTTCACTTTTTTTGCTGGCACACCGGCGTAGATACTTCCTGCTTCTACGATGGTACCCTCTAGTACAACAGCACCTGCAGCGATGATCGAATTACTTTGCACTACACATTCATCCATCACGATCGATCCCATACCAATCAACACATTATCATGAATGGTGCAACCGTGAACCATGGCGTTATGTCCGATTGAAACATTGTTTCCAATATTGGTGGGATGTTTTAGAAAAGTACAATGGATGATGGCACCATCTTGTACGTTTACTTTATTTCCGATTTTAATATAGTGTACATCGCCACGAATCACCGCATTAAACCACACGCTACATTCGTCGCCCATAACCACATCACCAACGATGGTTGCGTTTGGTGCAACAAAACAGTTTTTACCTAATTCAGGGAATTTACCTTTAACTGGAAGGATGAGTGCCATGGTAACTAGTTTTGGTTTCGAGTGCAAAGCTACATCCTTCAAGCTTTTTTAGGCAGCTAAATTCTGAACTTTGTAAATTTGTAGGAATCTATGCAATCGAACCGACAGTTATTTCTGAATCATGTAGCTCAAACCTCCACTCAACCCATTGGTATTGAGATGGTGAAAGCCGCAGGGATCTATTTATGGGACGTGGATGGGAAGTCTTATTTAGATATGATCTCTGGCTTTAGTGTCTGTAATATTGGACATAGTCATCCTAAAGTGGTGAAAGCCGTGCAGGATCAGGCGGCGGAGTATATGCACTTGATCGTTTATGGAGAATTTATTGAAAGTCCGCAGACAGCCTATTCAAAATATTTGACCGATCAGTTACCTGCTTCTTTGGATTGTGTCTACTTCACCAATAGTGGTGCAGAAGCCACAGAGGGCGCGATGAAGTTGGCGAAGAGAGTTACGGGTAAATCAAAGATCATTGCCTGTAAGAATGCGTATCATGGAAGTACGCAGGGTGCTTTAAGTGTAATGGGCGATGAGTATTGGCGCAATGCATTCAGACCATTGTTACCAGATATCGAACATGTAGATTTTAATGGTCAATCAGCCATTGATGCCATTGATAAAAATACTGCTTGCGTCATCATTGAAACAGTTCAGGCCGAGAGTGGAATTATCAAACCTAATCAAGAATGGATACAGGCGATTCGTAAAAAGTGCGATGAACTTTGTGTGTTATTGATCTTTGATGAAATTCAAGCAGGCTTTGGAAGAACGGGTTCCTTATTTGCATTTGAACAGTACGGTGTTGTGCCAGATATTTTATTATTGGGAAAAGCATTAGGTGGTGGTATGCCATTGGGTGCATTTATTTCCAGTAAATCATTGATGTCAACGCTCACACATAATCCAGTGTTAGGTCATATCACCACATTCGGTGGCCATCCCGTTTCTTGTGCAGCAGGTAAAGCAGCATTGGAAGTTTTGTTGGATGGAAAATTTATTGATACTGTTTTTGAGAAAGAAAAAATACTGATCGATCTGATCAAGCATCCCGCCATTGTATCGAGCAGAACTGCTGGGCTTTGGATGTCATTACAATTTGCCACACCAGAACTCAATCAAACCATCGTGCATCAGTGTGTGTTGAATGGATTAATTACCGATTGGTTTTTATTTGCACCAGATCGTTTACGCATTGCGCCACCACTGATCATTATGGAAGAAGAACTCAAAGAAATGTGTGCGGTTGTTTTGAGGAGTATTGAGGAAGTTTTGAATAAGGTTTAAGAAATTTGCATCCTACAAAATCTGCTATACAATTTTTCGTAGACGGGAATGATCTTACTGATATCAAATAAGCAAGCTTGTTGATAAGCTGCTTCTTTCATTTTTGTTAATCGCTCTTCATCTTGAAGCAGTTCAATGGCAAATTCACTCATCGATTTTGTATCGCCCACATTGGCCATAAAGCCAGTAACCCCTTGAATATTAATTTCTGCTAAACCTCCTGCGTTGGTGCTGATCACGACTGCTTTTGCTGCCATTGCTTCAAGAGCCGCCAATCCAAAACTTTCATATTCAGAAGGAAGTAAGAACATATCGCTTACCGCTAAGATGTCTTCCATCTGTTCTTGCTTTCCTAAAAACCTGATATCTTCTTCAATGCCTAGTGCACGCGCTTGTTCTTCTGCAGCATGGCGCTCTGGTCCATCACCCACCATCAATAATTTTGCAGGCATGGCTTTGCGCACATTTGCAAAAATGGTGACCACATCATCAATACGTTTTACTTTTCTAAAGTTAGATGCGTGCATCAAGATCTTTTCGCCATGTGGTGCTATCACTTTACGGAATGCATCGATTGGCTTTTTATTGAAACGGGTAACATCTACAAAATTGTAAATGACATCGATATCTTTTGTGATCGCAAAGTTTTTGAAGGTCTCATCCTTTAAATTCTGAGATACAGCTGTAATGGCATCACTTTCATTAATTGAAAATGTAACCACCGGCTCATACATTTTATCCTTACCTACCAGCGTTATATCTGTTCCGTGTAAAGTGGTGATCACCGGAATATTTCTTCCTGTTTTTTGTTTCACGATCTGCTTTGCCATATATGCGGCAGATGCATGAGGAATCGCATAGTGTACATGTAATAAATCCAGATCATGATTCATGATCACATCCACCATGGTACTTGCCAATGCAACTTCATATGGAGGATAATCAAATAAAGGATAAGTTGGTACCCTTACTTCGTGATAAAAAATATTCGCGTTGAATACGTTGAGTCGTACTGGTTGTTGATAGGTAATAAAATGCACTTCGTGCCCTTCATCTGCCAAAGCCTTACCGAGTTCGGTTGCCAAAACACCACTTCCACCAAATGTGGGGTAGCAAACAATACCTATACGCATAATTCGAAATTTATACTTGAAAGGCGGAAAGCCTATTCGGATGCAAGTAACAATTATTTATCCGTTTATAAAACGCCGTTCATACCATATTGCTCAAACACAACAAATGGTTAACTTTAGCGCAAACCACCTTCAAGCTAATGAAAAGACTAATTGCAGTAATAGCCCTTTTGCCTTTATTGGCCATTGCACAGGACCGAGATTCTGTCATGATCAAGAAATTTTCAGACGAAATTTTAAGAAATGGTACTGCCTATGATCTGCTGTATCAATTAACAAAACAAGTAGGCGGACGCCTAGCAGGCTCCCCTCAGTTTGCCAAAGCAGAACTTTGGGGTAAAGCTACTTTAGAACATATTGGACCAGACCAAGTGATCATGCAAGAATGCATGCTGCCACATTGGGTGAGGGGTGGCCAGGATAAAGCTGTGATCACGGAGCTCGATAAAAAGAAAGCGTCTCGTGCATTAGATGTGTTAGCGCTTGGAAATTCAATGGGTAGTGAAGGAAAAACCATCACTGCCGACGTACTCATGGTTGCCGACTTTGATGAGTTGGAAAGAAGAAAAGACGAAGTAAAAGATAAGATCGTATATTATAATTACGGATTCAATCCTACCAACCTCATGCCATTTGTATCCTATGGAGAAACGGGGATGTATCGTAGATCCGGACCAAGTCGTGCTGCAAAATATGGCGCAGTAGCAGTGATGATCCGTTCTTTAACCGAATCATCTGCGAACGATCCACATACTGGTGCTATGGCTTATACAGAGGGTATCACCAAGATCCCTGCAGTTGCAGTTGGTCCGCGTGACGCTGACTATCTATGGAGTATCAAGACAGGTTTTAAAGTATCCTTGAAAACAAACGGACAATTCCTTCCAGATACCATCGGACATAATGTAATAGCAGTTTTGAAAGGTTCAGAGTTTCCAGATGAGATCATAACTATTGGCGGTCACTTAGATAGTTGGGATGTGAACGAAGGTGCACATGATGATGGCGCTGGTATTGTGCATACCATTGAAGTGCTTCGTGCCATGAAAGCTTTAGGATACAAACCTAAACACACGATTCATTTTGTATTGTTTGCGAATGAAGAAAATGGATTAAGAGGCGGTTCTAAATATGCTGAACAAGCAAAAGCAAATAATGAAAAACACATTTTCGCTTTAGAAAGCGATGAGGGCGGATTTACTCCAAGAGGATTTGGTTTTTCTTTTAAAGACAAATCTAAATTAGTTAAGGTTCAAAATTGGCTGCCTCTATTAAGACCTTATGGCACCGATCGAATGATCGATGGTGGTGGGGGTGCTGATATTGGTCCGTTAGCAGCTGCCTTCGGAACACCCATGTGTGGATTGATTCCTGACCCGCAACGCTATTTTGATTTGCACCATGCAAGAAGCGATGTTTTCGAAAATGTCAATAAAAGAGAATTGCTCTTGGGTGCAGTAAATATGGCAGGTTTGATTTATCTTGTAGACCAGTACGGATTATAAATAATCGACACATGAAAAAAATACTTTGGATTTTCACAGCAATCGTATTGTTTGCATTTGTGATCTTTTTCTACTGGCGTTTCTATTTTGTATATGCAGAAGGAACCAAGGCCGGACAATTAAATACCTTCCAACAAAAAGGGATCCTCTTTAAAACTTACGAAGGCAAAATTATCCAGAGCGGTTTCAAAGCCAATGTAGAAAGTAACAATTTTGAATTTAGCGTTACTAGCGAATCTGTTGCTAAAAAATTATTAGAAAATTCTGGCAAAGAATTAGAGCTGCATTATAAAAGGTATTTTGGAAGCTTACCTTGGCGTGGCACTGAAAGTTATATTGTAGATAGTATTTACAATATACAAGGCGCAAATATTCAGATGGAGATAAAACCGAAATAAGAAAATAAGATAAAAGATAATAGATAAAAGTGAAGAGAGGATTGTAAGTTGGATAGTTAAGAGTTGGTCTTGTGAAAAGATGATTAACTCTTTACTTACCAGTTTTTGCTCCACTCTTCACTCTTCACTTTTATCTCTTCACTTTCTTCTATTCTGCGTGTAAGAGGAATATCGCTAATCGCTTATGAATATCCGGAACGCTCTGGTTCCAATTACGGATTGTTTTTGTTAGAATGCTTTCTGTTGGTCCGGTGATATCAACTGCCATACATAGCTGGGTTGTTTCTTTACAATTTGATAGAATATCTTTTACCAACGCATTATTTCTGTAGGGGGTTTCTATAAAGATCTGGGTGCAATTTCTTCTTTGTGAATCGGTTTCTAAATCTTTGATCTTATTTTTTTTCTCCAACGAGTCAATCGGTAAGTATCCATGAAACTGAAAGCACTGGCCATTCATACCGCTAGCCATGAGGGCAAGGAGTATGGAGCTTGGGCCTACAAGTGGTTTGATTTGTACCCCAGCTTTTTGAGCAGCGGCAACTAAATGCTGACCTGGATCTGCCACACTTGGGCAACCTGCTTCGCTCACAATCCCAATATTTTTTCCGGCGTTTAGATGTTGTAGAAATTCTTGTTTTACTGCTTCTTCTGCTTTGTGAATGGCAAACCACTGGTAATCATCGATCACCATTTCTTTCCAAAGTTTTTTGAAAAAACGACGAGTTGTTTTTTCGTTTTCTACAAAAAAAACTTGACAGTCTTTGATCGCATCTAAAATATAGACAGGAATTGTTTCCAGACTTTCTTCGTATAGAACGGTAGGGATTAAATAAACTTTTCCTGTTGCCATATTAATTTTCGGGGTGCTTCAATGGATACATGCTAAGTGTTGCAGCAACTACTGCATAAGCTGGTGCGAGCACCCAACCAATGATTGGTAAAAAATGAAGTAAGTAAAAAACCATCCCGTTTCCGATTGCTAATCCTTTATGACTTGCAACATAGTAAATGCTTTCAGCAGGAGATTTCTTATGCCTTTCCATGCTATAATCTAGCATCGAAAAACCATAGTAATAACATTCAATCAAGATCGCCAATGGGGGTGTTAGCCAACCCAAAATAGGGATGAAACTGAGTAATAAAATAGAAAGCGTATAGACGGTTTGCCAAAGACTATTTCTTGCAGAAAGCTTGATGCCTCTTAAAATATCTTTTAAGAGTTGTGTAAAATTGAAAGGGATATCTTTTCCTTCAATAATAGCTTCGGTTTTTTCGCTCAGAAAAGCAAATACAGGTGCGCCAATAATGAGGAACAAGTATTTAAATAAAGAGAAATAAAATAATAATAGAATAAACCAGAGTAATAAACTGCCCATGGTAAAGAGGAAGCCCAAAAAACTATTGTTGACTGTATCAAGCCAAGTTTTAAGTCCAGTTTTTAAACTCAACCATTCAATAAACTGACCAGAAGTTTGCACAAAATAATACATCCCAAAAACAAAGAGAATACTGTAAATGATCCCAGGAATGAGGATCCATTTCCAAAGCTTATGCTTTTTGATAAAGCGGTGGGCTAAGAAATAAGCCTGTATGGCAATGATCATGTCTTTCAGCACGCGGGGAGAATTTAATTACTAAGATAATTGATTAAATTCAACTTGCAGTTAATCTAAACTTTGAGGTGGGATATTAAATTGATATTTTTAAGGATGCAAAGAATAAAAATATTCATAGGACTATGCATTTGTTTCTCTTTTGTTGTTAATGCAAAAGCGCAAAAGGAACATTTTTTGATCATTTCTGACCCAGGTAAAGGGCCAACAGAATACAGTATCAAAACACAATCTAGGTATGCTCCATTCCCAGATTCTGCCCGATCAAATGGGCATAATTATAATGGTCAACACTTTTCTTTTAAGGACCATTATAATGATAGTTCAGTAGATCTTTTTATTCCAAAAAATATCAAGTACAAAAAAACATTGGAATTAGTGGTCTGGTTTCATGGATGGAGTAATAATATAGATAGTGCTAATGGATTTTACGGATTGACGGAACAATTTAGAGATGCAAATAGAAATGCGATCATCATTTTCCCAGAAGGACCAAAGAATGCACCTGATAGTTATGGCGGTAAGTTAGAAAGACCTGAAATGTTTGCACTATTCATCAATGATCTTTTAAAACAATTGGAATCGAACAAAATAATTCCCAAAAATAAACATTACTCCATCAAGGATTGCAGCATCACTTTAGCCGGACATAGTGGTGCTTACAGAGTAATTAGTAAAATCATTCAGTATAATAAAATTGATGAACTCTTATTGTTTGATGCCATGTATGGTGGTAACGATGCTTATCTGCACTGGATGGCAGAAAGTAATCGGCATCGATTTATTCAAATTTATACGAAGGATGGCGGGACCTTTGAGAACACACATCTGATCATGAACCAATTGAAAGACTCTTTAAAAGTTGAAATATTGTCAGTCACTGAAAAAGAATTGCAGATGGATCATTTACTAAGTTCTAAACCCTTATTTATTTTTAGTGAGAACGAACACAATGAAGTAATCACTTTGAATAATAATTTTTATAGATTCTTGCGTCGATGGGAAAAAGGAGAAAAGTGGCAAGCTTCTGTTGAGTTTCCGAAAGGTTTGAAAAATTGAAGTAATTAAAACTTCGGACAATTCACGGGCTTATCAGTTGATGGCCTGTTTACATAGATCAAAGACAATTCAATACCACCTCTATTGAGTGAGGCAGTTTTTAATGCAGAGGTATTGTAATCGTAACTCATCCCAACTCGCAGGTCACCAAACTCAAGACCTAGATAAGGAATAATTGCATCATTTAATCGAAACCATGCTCCTGCATAGAAACTAGTAGGCTTTGGTGCATCAGGGTCTGCCACCATTTGATAGGCACCACCAATTACTGTTTCACTAGCGCCACCTTGAAGCATTTGTAAACCACTTAAGTGAATAAAATTAGACGCCCCAACAGGGAAGTAAGCACCAGCACTAATATTGGCACGAGGGTTTAAGTTATATACTGCACCCGTAAATTCTTGCTTCGGACGGTTGATATGATAAAGACTCACACCGAAATAAAAATTATTCTTATCAGAGGTACTACCGTTATACAGGAAGCCAGCATTTAGATCGACATACTTTGTTTGAAGTGTGGCATTATTGAAAACCTCAGAAGTAATCCCTGTAAAACCTGCGCCTGTTAATTGATCTTCAAAATTTAATTGAGCTGTATTAATTAACATATTGGCATAGGTTGCCTGAAAGCCAATGCCGATCTGATGATTGCCATCTTCATCCAATCCTTTATGATAGGCTGTTGAAAAAGAAGCATAATTAAATTTCACAGCACCATTGGCGCTATTATCATTGTATCCTACAAATCCAATACCCCAGGTATCGTTTGCCGCAATACTATTTTGAAGGATATGAAAATCGATGGCTGCAGTGGCAGTGGTAAATGCATTATTGATTGTTGGCCACTGATTGCGATAATTGCCCATTACCCGATAGTCACCAAAAAATTTTCCGGTATAGGCAGGGTTTAAAGTAAGTGGGGAAGAAAAAAACTGTGAGAAATGGGGGTCCTGTGCCGAGGCTTTACCCAGCAAAAACAGAGATCCAACCAAAACTAAAAATTTGTATTTCCCCATCAGTAGTTCGAATTTAGGCGAAAGCAGATTACATCCCCCTCATTAAAATAAAATTAGGGCTGTATTAACTTTTACAATACAGATGAAATACAATTCAACTATGACTGCACTTTAACACCGAACGACAAATCGCCAGCATCACCCAAACCTGGAACAATATATCCCTTTGCAGTTAACTCATCATCTATATCGCCACACCAAATTTTAATATTATTACCCGCTTCACGATGAATGAATTCAATCCCCACCGTGCATGCAATAGCAGATACTATATAAATCTGTTTTGGGTTGCCTTCGGCCTTGATATATTGGATAGTTTTTACCAAGGAAGCCCCAGTTGCCAGCATTGGATCACTGATGATCACGATCCTGTCTTCCAAAGAAGGACTGCTCATATACTGCAAATTGATCTCAAAACTTCCATCGCGATGGTGCTTTCTGTAGGCAGAAATGAATGCATGATCGGCTCTGTCGAAGTAGTTCATCATACCATGATGTAAGGGAACACCAGCCCTTAGAATAGTAGCCAAAACAGGCTGCTCTTCTAATACCTTACTCTCGTGAATGCCAAGCGGAGTAGGGATCTCAACCGTTTTCCATGCCATTTCCTTACTTATTTCATAAGCGGCTATTTCTCCGATACGCTCCAGGTTACGACGGAAACGCATTCTATCGACCTGTACATTCACATCCCTTAATTCAGACACCCAGTTACTCACCAAGCTATGTTGGTCACTTAGATTTACTATCATAACATTTAGATAATTGCAGTTAATTTCGAGTTGTCAAAACTAAAATCAAACTACTGTAATAGAAAATTTATGTTTTATAGCGCAATTGGACTCATGAGCGGGAGCAGTTTAGACGGTTTGGACCTCGTTTTTACTGAATTTGAGGAAATTGGAGGCAAATGGACCTATCGGATTCATGCCAGTGCCTGCTATTCTTATAACGGAGAGTGGACAGAAAGATTGAGAAACGCGATTAATTTATCGGCCTATGAGTATCTCTTACTGCATTGTGCGTATGGAAAATACATTGGAGAGCAGGTAAATCGATTCATCGAGGAATTTGGATTGCAACATCGGGTTCAATTAATAGCTTCTCATGGACATACTAGTTTTCATGCACCAAGTCTGGGAATGACTGGACAATTGGGGGATGGAGCAACTATTGCCGCGGTAACTGGTATTAATGTAGTGAGTGATTTAAGGATGATGGATGTTGCGTTGGGCGGACAGGGAGCTCCAATAGTTCCAATGGGTGAAAAATTATTATGGTCTGATTATGCCTACTTGTTGAATATTGGTGGCATTGCAAACATTTCTGCGAATAGAAAGGAACGACCGATCGCTTTTGATATTTGTGCAGCTAATCGGGTGTTGAATTTGTTGTGTAATGAGATGGGAATGGAATATGATGCAGGAGGTGCAACTGCTGAGTCAGGAAAAATCAATACTGAGCTATTAACCGCACTGAATAATTTACAATACTATCAACAACCTTATCCGAAATCATTAGCAAATAATTTCGGTACCGATTTGGTGTATCCAATGATTACCAACAAATCATTAGCAATTTCAGATGCACTAAGAACTTATACCGAACATATTGCCATGCAAGTGGGATATGCGATTAATACTTTACACACAGAGCAGCCACTGGCGAATTCGAAATTATTGATCACTGGCGGTGGCGCACATAATAGTTTTTTGGTAAAACGTATTGCTACATTAATTAGTGGCTATGGTGTGGAAGTTATTATACCAGACAAACAATTAGTAGATGATAAAGAAGCCATCGTAATGGCACTATTAGGAGTTCTACGTTGGCGCGAAGAGAACACTGTTTTAAATAGTGTTACAGGCGCTACAAGAAGCAGCATCGGTGGTGCGGTATGGATTGGTCAGGAAGCTTAATTATTCGATAGGCAGAAAAGAAAAACTATCTCCATCAAATAAACCTTTGTCGCTCAATTTTAAATGCGGGATCACCAGTAATGCCATAAAGCTCAAAGTCATGAAAGGTGCTTGTAGTATGCTTCCCAGACCCTTGGCCATTGCATCGATCGCTGTATATGCTGCAGCTACTTCATAACCATCTTTTGCACTCATTAATCCAGCAACAGGTAAACCGAGCACCATTTCTTTAGTACCTTCTACACAACTCACGCCGCCTCTTTCTTCGATCACTAAATTGATGGCTTGTGCTAGACTTTCATCATCGGTTCCTACTGCTACAATATTATGACTATCATGCGCGACAGAAGATGCAATTGCACCTTTTTTGAAACCGAAATTTTTGATAAAACATTTTGCAATGGGAGCAGTATGATAGCGATTAACTACAACCATTTTTAATTGGTCTTTCGATGTGTCGCTGATGTATTGATTATTTTCAATCGTTGGTTCAAGCCATAGTTTATTGGTGATGAGTTGTCCGTCTAACGCTTCCATCACAGCAATATTTCCATTGCTAGTTGGGTAAGTACCTACTGGAATGATTAAATCTTTTGCACTGATTTTATCACAAACAAATTGATTGATGGGTTCTTCTACAACTGATTTTATAAAGCTCTTTCCATTTTCAGCAACCAACTCACCTTTGATATAGGTTTTGTTGATAATGAAATCTGTTAAGGAATCTGTTACAATAAAATCTGCATCATCACCCTCATACAATAAACCTACATCTAGTTTATAATGCAGTACAGGATTCACACAGGCTGCTTTTAAAACAGAGAATAGATCAATTCCTTTTGCTACAGCACGGGCACAGAGTTGGTTGATATGACCAGCTTCTAAACTATCAGGATGTTTATCATCGCTGCAGAATAAGATCATATTCGGATGGTCTTCGAGCAATTCGATAAGTGCTTCGAAATTCTTGGCAGCACTGCCTTCTCGAATAATAATTTTCATGCCGTATTCGAGTTTGTCGAGCGCTTCTTCTGCAGTGAAACATTCATGGTCGGTAGAGATGCCTGCTTCAATATAGGTCTTTGCAGTTTCGCCCCTTAATCCGGGTGCGTGTCCATCAATTGGTTTACCCAAAGCGTGGGCGTGGCGCAGCTTTTGCATCACTTCAGGATCTTTGAATAATACGCCAGGAAAATTCATCATTTCGCTGAGGTATTTGATCTCGTCTTTCTCTAATAATTTTTTTACATCATCCGCATTCAAAGAAGCACCTGCAGTTTCAAAGATGGTAGCAGGTACACAACTAGGGGCGCCGAAATTAAATTTAAATGGAACTTTCTTCCCGTTGTTGATCATGAATTCAACACCCTCCATGCCACATACATTGGCGATCTCATGCGGGTCGCTCACTGTGGCAACGGTTCCATGAACTACTGCAAGTCGCGCAAACTCACTCGGGATGAGCATACTGCTTTCGATATGCACGTGGCTATCAACAAAACCAGGCAATATAAAATTCTTGATAGGCTTTTCGGTACTGCCTGTGGGAACAATGGTTTTGATCTTTCCATTAACAACCTCAATGGTTGCTTCATAGATAGATTTATTGAGAATGTCAACGTTGTTTCCGGTTATTGTAAAGCTTTGCTGATTCATGGTTTATTGTGCTAAATTTGAACTCATTATTGATCTCAAATTGTTAGTATGAAATCTTTTTTTAGTATTCTGTTAAGCGGACTTCTTTTTACCAATCTTCTATCCGCTCAGAACGAGCCCAAAGTTCCATCAAAAAGTACGGAAACGCAAAAAGGATTCATACGGTTGGAGCATTATGGTGAAAATATTACAAAATTAAGTTTTGAACCTGCAGGCTATCTGAAGAACGAAAAGATCACCAATGCAGTGGTCCGACTTCCGGATCATGTTTTTTCAAGAGAGAGAAACTTATTAACTAGCGATACTATTACTATTTCTAATGATGGTTATAATTCGAAAGTAAATGTTGCATATATACCAGAAGCGAATGGCTATCGCGGAATTCGAATTTTTTTAGATAAAAATGAAATGATCTTCGGTGGTGGTGA
Organism: Bacteroidota bacterium; assembly: GCA_026391125.1. Lineage (GTDB taxonomy): Bacteria > Bacteroidota > Bacteroidia > Chitinophagales > Chitinophagaceae > Sediminibacterium. The sequence goes on along the minus strand of JAPLEO010000098.1, from coordinate 23,758 downwards.
AAGAGCCCTGCCACTCAATAGAAGAGGGTATCATTTTAATTTATATAATAATCCCTGGTATGGCTATAGTGAAGGCGCTGATAATTTAAATTTCTCTGTTCCTTTCTTTACTTCTTCAAAAGGATATGGATTGTTTTTCGATAATGGTTCGAAAGGATATGTTGATATAGGTAAGAAAGATGCTTCTGTTTTTGAAGCTGGTTTTTTAAGTGGAGAGATCAATGTGTTTGTCATCTTCGGAAATTCCTATCAAGAGATTTTAACAGCGTATCAAAAGTTGACTGGTTTTCAACCCATGCCACCCAAATGGGCGATGGGAAATTTCATGAGTAGGTTTGGATACACCAGCGAAAAACAAACCAAGGAAATTGCCGCCAAAATGCGCACAGAAAAAATTCCTTTCGACGCCGTGATCTTTGATCTATTCTGGTTTGGTGATAGTATCAAAAATACTTTGGGAAATATTGATTGGGTGAATAAAACCAAATGGCCCAATCCAAAACAAATGATCACTGACTTAAAAAAAGACAATCTTAATTCGATCTTGATTACCGAGCCATTTTTCTTGAAAGGAACAAAGTCATATCCTTTTGCAGAACAGTACCTCGCGAAAGATAGTGTTGGTAAGGCGTATCAGCTGCAGGATTTTTATTTTGGGAAAGGAGGATTGCTAGACATTTTTAGGAAAGACGCAGGAAATTGGTTGTGGAACTATCACTATAAAAAACAAATTACCAATGGTGTGGCAGGTTGGTGGACTGATCTAGGTGAACCAGAAAAACACCCATCAGATCTGTTGCACAATTTGAAAGACCTAGGAGTAAATCGCATGATGCCTGCCGATGAAGTGCATAATTTGTATGGGCACTATTGGAATAAAATGTTGTTCGAGCATTATGCAAAAGATTACCCAAACACAAGATTGTTTCACTTGAATCGTTCAGGATTTTCTGGAAGTCAGCGCTATAGCATTTTTCCTTGGACTGGTGATATCAGCAGAACCTGGAGTGGCCTTCGTGCACAACTACCAAATGTTCTCGGCATGAGTATGAGCGGCATCCCATACATCCATAGTGATGCTGGTGGTTTTGCAATGGGGGAAGGCGAACCGGAATTGTATTTGAGGTGGTTACAGTTTTCTGAGTTCACGCCGATCTTTAGGCCGCATGGAACTGCTTTGTATGAAGTAGATCCCAATGCATTCAGTTATCCTAGTGAGCCAGCACTCGCCGATAAATCTGTATTAGATTATGTAAAAAAAGTTGTGGATCAACGTTATCAATTACTGCCTTACAATTACACACTGGCTTACCGTCAGGCTGCTTTTGGTGAGCCATTAATTAGACCATTATATTACAATTATCAGGGAGATGAAAAAGCTGCTGCTATCGGAGATCAATTTATGTGGGGCGATGCATTTATGATTGCACCAGTGATAGTAAAAGGACAAAAAACTAAATCAGTTTATTTACCTGAAGGCAATTGGTATGATTTTAATGAGCACAAATTTTATGAGGGCAAAAAGAAACTGGAATTTAATACAGACGAGTATCAATATCCAGTGCTTGTAAAAGCAGGAAGTTTTATTCCACAGAATATTGGTAAAGTAAAGAATACGATTGATCAGAATTCTAGCAATATCAGCATATTGTATGTTCCATCTGAAAAACCAAGTAGCTATCAATTATATCAGGATGATGGGGTTTCAAAAAATTCGATAATCAGTAAACAGTTTGAGCTCATCAGTTTTAATAGCAAGGGCTTGAATGATGAAGGACTTGAATTAACCATTCAATCAAATGCTGGAAATTATTCTGGAAAGCCAGTAATGCAAAAATTTAATTTTCAAATTCCAGGTATCAATCACTTACCAAAGAAACTACTCATCAATGGTAAACCTATCAAGATCTTAGATGCTACAGAAACGAGGGGTATAAGTACAGCTGCACAAGCGATTTGGAATTTGGGAAAGCAGCATCAATTATTGTTGCCAGTGAGTTTTAGCGGGAAACCAGTTAAAATATCGATGTTTTGGTAAACCATTTGTCACAAGAATTATTCTAAATGGCTTTTGATCCTTAACTTAATTGCCCAATTCTATATACATGAGAAAATATACATTCCTGCTTGCAACCGCAAGTATGTTATTTTTTTCTGCGATGGCGCAGAAGAAAAATGCAAAAGTTACAACTGCTCCAACGGTAGAATCGAATACTGATTCGGTTTTGTTTTCGAAAGTTAAATACCGCTTGGTGGGCCCGTTTAGAGGCGGCCGTAGTGGTGCTGTTGCTGGTAGTTATAAAAACAAAATGAACTTCTACTTCGGTAGTACTGGTGGTGGAGTTTGGAAAACAACCGATGGCGGAAGTAACTGGAAAAATATTACAGACAAATATTTTGGCGGAACTATTGGTTCTGTGGCAGTAGCACCCAGTGATGAATCAATCATCTATGTAGGTGAGGGGGAGAATACCATGCGCGGCAATGTGGCCGAGGGGTTGGGTGGTATTTGGCGTTCGAATGATGGTGGCAGAACCTGGAATAATTTAGGATTAAAAGATAGTAGACATATTACACGGATCATTGTTGATCCAAAAGATCCAAATACTGTTTGGTTGGGTGTGATGGGTCATTTATTCGGACCCAACGATGAACGTGGCGTTTACAAAACTACCGATGGTGGTAAAACTTGGAAGCGCACATTGTTTGCGAACAACTTAACTGGTTGTTCTGATCTGGTTAGTGAACCTGGTAATCCTTCTGTTTTGTACGCAGGCATGTGGCACGTGATTCGTACGCCATACAGTATGGAAAGTGGTGGAGAAGGATCTGGTATTTATAAATCTATCGATGGCGGAGAAACCTGGAAAAATATTTCAACCAATAAAGGATTTCCAAAAGGAGTATGGGGAATCGTGGGTGTTGCAGTAGCACCTTCTAATACAGACAAAGTATTTGCATTAGTAGAAAATGCGAATGGTGGTTTATTTGTAAGTAATGATGGCGGAGAAACTTGGAATTTACAATGTAGCGACAATAATATTCGTCAGCGTGCATGGTATTATTCAAAAGTTTACGTAGATCCTAAGAATGAAAACTTAGTGTATTGTCCGAATGTAGAATTCATGCGTAGTAGAGACGGAGGTAAAACATTTGCTTCAGTAAATACCCCACATGGTGATCATCACGATCTTTGGATCGATCCGGAAGATGGTAACAGAATGATCGTTGCTGATGATGGTGGCGCACAAATTAGTTATGACGCAGCAAATAACTGGAGCAGTTTAATGAATCAGCCAACTGCACAGATCTATCGTGTAACAACCGACAATGCTTTCCCTTATCATATACTAGGTGCTCAGCAAGATAATAGTACTATTCGTATCAAGAGCAGAACAAGTGGCGCTGGCATTTCTGAAAGAGATTGGGAAAGTACCGCAGGGGCGGAGAGTGGTTATGTGGTGGCCGATCCTTTAAATCCAGATGTTGTGTATGGTGGTAACTATGGTGGTTATCTATCTCGATTAGATCATAAGACAGGAGAGAACAGAGCTATCAATGTATGGCCAGATAATCCAATGGGTGCAGGTGCAGATGTTCAGAAATATCGTTTCCAATGGAATTTTCCTTTCTTCTTTTCTCCACATAACCCCAAGCGTTTATATGCTGGAGGTAATCATTTATTTGTAACAGAAAATGAAGGACAGAGTTGGGAAACAATTAGTCCCGATTTAACTACGAACGATAAGATTAAACAAGTTTCAAGTGGTGGTCCGATCACTAAAGACAATACTTCAGTAGAATATTATTGTACCATTTTCACAGGCACTGAATCAGCATTAGAAAAAGATCTATTATGGATTGGTAGTGATGATGGTGTGTTGAGTATGAGTAAGGATGCAGGAAAAAATTGGGAGAATGTAACACCGCCTGCTGCAGGTAAATGGATGATGTGGAACTGTATTGAAACAGATCCATTCAAAAAAGGAACTGCCTATGTGGTGGGTACAAAATATAAGTCAGACGATTTTACACCTTACCTATATAAAACAGAGGACTACGGAAAAACTTGGACTACCATTACCAATGGCATCAATAAAATGCATTTCACACGAGCACTAAGAGCTGATCATAAGCGCCCTGGTTTGTTGTATGCAGGTACCGAATATGGTATGTATATCAGTTATGATGCTGGTGCTAATTGGAAGAAGTTCCAGTTGAATTTACCTGTGGTGCCTGTTACTGATATGACCATTAAAGACAATGATCTAATTGTAGCTACACAGGGCCGTGCATTTTGGGCAATCGATGATTTGAGTTTATTACAACAAAAGGCAGATGATGTAACCAATAAAAATCTGCACGTGTTTGAAGTGAATCCAGCATATCGTACAGAAGGTGGTGGAAGAAGACAGCGTGGCGGCGGCGGTAATGCTTTGCCAAATATGGGCGAGAATCCAGCATCTGGTGCTGTGTTCAATTATTTCTTGAAAGATGCGACTGATTCTTCTAAAGTTTCGATCAGCATTTACGACAAACAAAATAAAGTCATTAAGACATTTAGCAAAAAAGCGAAAGAGCCTACAGATAAATTGGAATTTTCTGCTGGCATGAATCAGTTTGTATGGGATATGAGTTATCCGCCTGCAGAAAAAGCAGATGGTATGATCTTATGGAATGGAAGTATTGGTTCTGTAAAAGCAGCTCCTGGAAAATACAATGCAAGATTCCGTTTTGGTAAAGATTCTGTGGATGCTCCATTTATAATTAAAGCAGATCCAAACTATAAAATGACAGAAGCGGATTATGATGCACAAGTTGGATTCTTATTGCAGATCCGTGATAAGTTCAGTGAAGTACAAAACGGCATCAAGAACATTCGTGCAGTTAGAACGCAGATCAACGACTTTACCGCTAAACTGGATACCAATGGCACAAAAGAATTAAAAGTTCAAGGAGATAGCATTAATAAGCAATTAACTGCTATTGAAGAAGCGTTATATCAGACTAAATCAAAAAGTTTCCAAGACGTGTTGAATTTTCCCATTCGCATCAATGATAAACTAGCTGGATTATATGGTGTAGCTGCAAGCGGACAAAACCCGCCAAGCAAGCAGGCCCGTGAAACCCTTGCTGATCTTGGTTCTCAAGCGGATGTGCAACTAGCGAAATTGAAAAAGATCCTAGACACGGATCTCAAATCTTTTAACAAACTCATCAACGAGAAACAGATACCTGTTATAGGAATTAAGGAAAAGTGAGGAGTGAGGAGTGAGGAGTGAGGAGTGAGGAGTGAGGAGTGAGGAGTGAGGAGTGAGGAATTTGAAAATGATATTTATAACAAAACCCTTGGCGAATCTGCGTCCAAGGGTTTTGTTTTGAGGCACTTTTGTAGGCTCAAACTATTTCATTTACCATTTCATTCGCCACTTCTCACTCCTCACTTCTCACTTCTCACTTTTATAAATTGAGCCAATAGTTCAATTTAAAAACAATCGCACGGTTTTTGTTTCTGAATAGTGGATCAGTATAGTAGTTATCTGTGTATACTAAGAACAGATCACTCATTGGCTTGTATCTGTATTGCAAGCGACTATTGATATTGAAATTATTGGCTTGCGTGTTGTACTGCATGAAAGTTGTCCAGAATAAATTGGTACTAAAATTCACTTCGATCTTAGGTGCAATCAAAAAAAGTTCGGTACTTCCATAGGCTCCCGGAAATTGCAACTTATTATAATCCATTTGTAATGCAAGATTGATATGCGGTTGGTTTCGATAGGTAATGGTAGCTCTAACACCTTGATAGTCTCCATTGTACAATCCACCACCAGCAAGCCTTACAAACAAACTCAGTGGTTTTCGGAAATCTGTTTGATAGCCAACACCAGTTTGATAAAAAAGATAATTTCCAGATGGGAGGGGTTTGCCACCTGTGAAAGATGTTGGGAATAACAAATTAGATTCATCCCTATTTACAAATGCAAACAGAAAGCCAGTATTACGGAACATGATATTGTAATTGAACTCCTGGTTGCTTTCGTTCATAGAATTATCTGGATTGAAAACAGTATAATTATTCAGCGAAAACTGGTGACTATTTACAGCTCCTTTTGTGGGAAAGATCTTGTATTGAACTTCATTAAAAATATGCTTGAATCCCACACGAATGGTTGTGTCACGAGCCGCATCGTAGTTATTCATTCTTTGCACATAACCCATGTCGGTATAAAAATTAGTTCCAACATTACTCAAGTCTACTGTTACGCTTATATGACGGCCATTATAATTTCCTCCAAGGTCGATATAATTATCATCTGTTGAAATGCCTTCTTTAAATGAACGATGATAAGAAGCCCAACCACCCCAGGTTCCTTTTTCATTATTATAATCAAATTCAACACCCGCATTTCGGCCATAAGCGTCTAATGGATGTAATTTTTTTTCTGTATCAGAAATGAAATTTTGTCGGTTTAAGAAATAGGCTTTAATCACAGAGCGTTTAAAAACTTTTTGATTAATACTTAAGGCAGTAAAGTTTTCTGGAGAGTATGTGCCCTTTCCACCTGTTTCCATATTCATAAAACCAATCCTCGTACTCTTGGTGATATTGCCCGAAAGCCTTGCACCAAAAAGAATGGGGATTTTATTTCCATCCTTATCCAAACCAATGGTTCTTGAATAAAATGGTCGGATGGGTGGAATACCATAAGCAGAAAACAGATCTGAGTTCTCTAAAAAGAAAGTTCTTCGTTCAGGGAGAAAAATGTTGAATCTCGTTAAGTTGGTTACCTGCTGATCAACTTCAATTTGTGAGAAATCTGGATTTGCTGTAAGATCTAAATTCAACGAAGAATTCAATGCGATCTTCGCATCAAAACCAGCATTGCCAGTAGCTTTGGTGGCTACAGCATTTTCTTGATCGCCGGTCATGTCTCCTGTGATATATGGAATGAATACCTTATTGCTTCCTGCTGCTGGAGGTGGTTGTTTCCAGATTATGGCACCAGTATAGCCCAGATCCATGGAACGGAAATTGAGAGGCATATGTGTCCAGGTTGAGTACTCATTTGACTTGGTATCTATTCTAACAAAATTCAAACCCCATAACAATTTTTCTGCTGAATATCGAATGCTTTTAAAAGGAATGGCAATTTCAGCCTGCCATCTATCAGCAAATACTTTGGTTGCAGAAAACCATTTATTATCCCAACTCCAAGAAGGCGGACCACCATCTGCAAAAGGAAGTTGATCTTCACTTTGTGCGTTGAGTGCATTAACAACAAAGAAAAATCCATTGGTTCGCTGGTTGGTAGGGTCTAACACAATGCCAATGCCATCACTTCCATCATGACCAATATCGCGTTTTAAACTACTGATAAATGGTTTGGTTGAATCGTAACAAGTAAATCCGAAATAAATAAACTTATCGTCGTAAGCAACTTTTACCACCGTTTTTCTTGCTGGTCTTCCAACATCAGTAGGGAACTTTCTCCAGAACGCTGAAGTAGTATCTAAGTTTGCCCAAGCAGCTTCTGAAAAATCACCGTCCAATTTGATGGGCTCAGCAATTTTTGTAATGTGCATTTGATAATCTTTTTGATAACTCTCTACACTTGCAGTGGCAGATTGTGCACTTGCATTTAAGCTATATAAAAGCGGAAATAATAGAAATAGTAATTTAAATAATCGCATAATAATTGTGGGAATTTCAATTTACGTTGCAAAAAAAGCGGAATTCTTGGTTAATGAATGTTAAAGCATTGAATACGCTACATATCCATGATAAGTGGTTATCTGCCTCTTTAAAAGAGTGCTTATTGCAAGAAAAGTTGGAAATCTATTCGTCCAATAGATCAGGTCTTCTTTCTTTGGTACGTTGCAGTGATTGCTCATAGCGCCATTCTTCTACTTTTTTTGGATCGCCTTGAGTTAAGATCTCTGGCACTTTACTGCCTCTGAAATCTGCTGGCCTAGTATAAACTGGAGGAGCCAATAAATTATCTTGAAAAGAATCGAAGAGTGCAGATGTTTCATCATTCAAAACACCTGGAATTAATCTGCCTACAGCATCCACTACAATCGCAGCGGCTAATTCACCACCACTCAATACATAATCTCCCACAGATATTTCCATAGTGATGTATTGTTGACGAATGCGCTCATCTATTCCTTTATAATGACCACAAATGATCAGTAAATTTTCTTTCAATGATAATTGGTTCGCAGCTTGCTGATCAAAACGTGGTCCGTCTGGTGTCATATAAATGATCTCGTCGTAGGTCCGTTCTTTTTTTAATTCATCGATGGCATTTGCTAATGGTTCTGGCATTAATACCATTCCTGCGCCACCTCCAAATTGGTAATCGTCTACTTGCATATGTTTATTGATCGCCCATTTGCGCAGGTTATGACTTTGTACCGTAAGTAATCCTTTCGCTTGAGCACGTTTCATAATGCTATGTGAGAATGGACTCTCCAATAGTTCAGGTACAACCGTAATAATATCAATATGCATTTGTCAATTTTATTAAATCTTTATTCCTCTCCAGTAAACCCTTCAATATCTCTTCGATCTCTTTTTGTAGGCCTTCCTGATTTACTCAAACGCTTTCCAGTATTGAATGAGGGTGCTACAAACTTCACTACGTCTAAATCTTCTGGAGGTGTGATGTCTTCATAATTTTTGATCGCTTCGGGGTATGCTGCACGCTTCTCCAATAAACCAGTTACTTTGATCACCCATTTACGACCTTCCGCTTTTACATCGTACACATCTCCTAGTGTTACTGACTTTGATGCTTTCACATTAGTACCCAATAGTTTCACCTTTCCACTATCACAAGCATCTGCAGCCTGACTACGTGTTTTAAATAAACGGATAGCCCAGAGATATTTATCTATGCGTAATTTTTCTTTTACTTCACTCATTTACCTTCAGCATAATACTGGTGGAAATAAGGAATGGTTTCGATACCCTTATAAAAGTTCACGATATCAAATTTTTCATTCGGACTGTGCAGGTTATCGCTATCCAAACCAAAACCTAAGAATACAATTTTCAATCCCAATTCTTTTTCAAACAATGCACAGATCGGAATACTTCCACCACCACGAACTGGGATAGGATCTTTGCCGAATGTGGTATTGATTGCTTTTGAGGCTGCTCTATAAGCATCAGAATCGATAGGAGTGATATATGGCTCACCACCATGGTGTTCTGAAGCCGCAACGGTAACTCCAACTGGTGCAATAGATTTAAAATAATTTAAGATCTTCTCAGTAATCACGATAGAAGATTGATTAGGAACTAAGCGACAAGAAATCTTCGCAAATGCTTTTGATGGTAAAACAGTTTTTGCTCCTTCACCTGTATAGCCACCCCAGATTCCGTTCACTTCTAGAGTTGGACGAATCCCAGTTCTTTCATTAGTGGTATATCCTTTTTCGCCCCAAAGATTCTGAACACCTAGATCGGTTTTGAATTCAGTTTCATCATAAGGTGCCAAAGCCATTTTGGCTCTTTCTTCTGAGGTTGAATCAACGACGTCATCATAAAATCCAGGGATAGTGATATGATTATTTTCATCATGACAAGAAGCGATCATTTTCGCCAACATAGTAATAGGATTTGCTACAGCACCACCATACACACCACTATGCAAATCACGATTTGGTCCGGTTACTTCTACTTCTATATAACTCAAACCTCGAACACCGATATCGATTGATGGGTTTTCCATGCTCAACATAGAGGTATCACTGATCAAGATCACATCTGCTTTTAATAATTCTTTATTAGCTTTTACAAAAGTGGCAAGGTTTGGACTTCCCACTTCTTCTTCACCTTCTATCAAAAATTTGATATTGGCTTTTAAACTATTGGTTTGTGTCATGATTTCCAATGCCTTTACGTGCATATAGAATTGTCCTTTATCATCAGCAGATCCACGAGCAAAAATTTTGCCATCGATGATGGTTGGATCAAAAGGACCGCTTTTCCAAAGGTTCAAAGGATCTGCAGGCTGCACATCGTAGTGTCCGTATACAAGAATGGTAGGTTTTGAAGGATCAATTGTTTTTTCAGCATACACAATTGGATGACCTGCAGTTGGATAGATTACGGCGCTATCAGCACCTGCCTCTAGGAAACTTTTCTTTACTGCTTCAGCACAGGTAATCATGTCTTGATTATTTTCTGTGCGGGCACTTACACTTGGGATACGTAAAAGGTCGAGCAATTCATTTAAAAAACGCTCTTTATGTGTTTCCTGATATTCTTTCCAGATTTGCATATAGTTAAGTATTTAGATGATGTTTGAGTTGCAAAATTAAGCAGTTGTAGGAGAATTCAACTGATGCTTTTTATTAGAGATAATATTTTTGAGGGTCCACTCAATTTTCTGTTCAAAAATGGCCTGTCTTTCGCTACATCCTTTTTTAGAACATATGCTACAACTAAAAGGCAGACAACCATCTGTGTGAACGAATAATTCAATGGCATCGCCAAATTCTTCTTTGATAAGTAAGGCAAGGGCATCTATTTGATTATGCGCTTGGTGCACATTAAAAAACCAAGGCACTGTTAAATGGCAATCAATGTGCAATAGGCTACCATATTTGATCACTCTCAGGTTATGCAAATCTACCCAATTCTCATTTCTTTTCTGATTCAACACCACGATCACTTTATTGAGTAATTCTACATCGGCCTCATCCATGATCCCAGCTAAAGAACTGCGAATGATTTTATAACCATTATAAACAATAACAACACCCATGATCAAGGCAATGGCCTTATCTAGCCAAAATAATTTAGTGACGATCATGAGTACTAACCCAACTATAATCGCAACGGTTGAATAAGTATCAATATGTAAATGTTTACCGCTGGCTATGAGTGCTAAAGAGTTATTTTTCTTTCCCAGACGAATACAATAAGAACCAGCAAAATAATTAATGAGCCCAGTAATAGCTACTAATCCTAAACCATAATCTAGACTATGGATCGGTGCATTTTCAATGAGGTTTTGAACGGTTTCATACAAGATCATGATACCAGCGGCAACGATCAAACTTCCTTCAGCAGCAGCAGAAACGAATTCTGCTTTTCCATGACCGTAAGGATGTTCAAAATCTCTGGGCTTAGCAGCAACATACAAACTATATAATCCAATAAAACCTGCGATCACATTAACGATACTTTCTAGTGCATCCGTTAAGATGGCCATCGAATGTGTTAAATAATAGGCGACGATCTTTGCAATGAAAAGCACCACACTCAATATGGAGATCCATCTTTGTAATTTAAAATTCTCTTGTGCAGTGTTCATTTTAATAAACTTTTTTCAACGCCTTCTTTAGTGATAATTACTTTTTTGATCAACCCCTTCTCATCGAAATACATATGATCGATACAGGTTTCACGCGAATTGCCATCGGTTTCTGTTAGTGGTCTGCGATGATACACGATATACCATTCATCTTTTGTTGGGATCTTGATCACAGAATGATGTCCAGCACCCGTTGCGATGGTAGGATCCTGTTGTAAAATTTTATCGATTCTTTCAAACGGACCAAATGGAGAATCAGCCATTGCATATGCAACACTATAATCAGGACCAGTCCACCCACCCTCCGACCACATGAAATAATATTTACCATTTCTGATAAACATAAATGGTCCTTCTACATATCCTTTGGGTGTTATTTCTTTAAACAATGATCCGTCGGCAAAGGGAATAAAACCGGTGAAGTTTTCGTTCAATTTCCCAATATTGCAATGTCTCCATCCTCCATATATCAGATAGTGCTGACCATCAGCATCTTTAAATACAAATTGATCAATGGGTTGTGCGCCATTATAGAAACGATCGATCAAGGGTTTGCCTAAATGATCTTTGTAGGGGCCTTCGGGTTTATCTGCAACTGCTACTCCAATGCCACCAATCTCATGGTCTGATTGAATATCGTTTGCACCAAAGAAAAAATAATACTTCCCTTTTTTCTCAATGATCGATGGAGCCCACATGGCACGCTTTGCCCATTTAATACTTGCCGTGTCGATGATATGTGGATGCTTGGTCCAGTTCACTAAATCAGGTGAAGAGAAAGCATCCATAAATACCTGTTGATTATAAGGGGCAGAGAATGTAGGGAATACCCAGTATTTATTTGCTAAAATACTTCCTTCAGGATCTGCATACCAACCCTTAAAAACGGGGTTGTTTTTTTGTGCTTGCAAAAGAGAAGTACAAAAAAGAAAACTCAATAAAACAATTATACTGGGTCGCATAATTTTTTGATTAGGATGCAAAAAATCTAAATAAGTTCAATGCTATAAGTAATGGCACAATGTTTTTCTAACATAGCAGAAACACCGCAATATTTTTCTTGCGAAAGTTTAACTGCTCTGTTTAATTTATCAAGGTCTTCAGCAGCAACATCAGCACGATACAGCATTTGAATAGATTTAAAAACTTTTGGATGCTCATCGGTTTGTTCTGCTTCTGCAGACACATCTACTTTTGTAAAAGCAACTTTCATTTTGTTGAGTATATCAACAACATCCATACCACTGCATCCACATAGACCAGCCAAAACTAATTTCTTTGGACTCATACCTGAATCTAAACCGCCACCATCAACAGTGGTATCTGCGCGAACGGTATGTCCATTATCTGATACAACGTCGAATGCTAATGCTTCTTTCCAGTTTGCTATTACTTTCATAATTGATGATTTAAAAATAAATGCGTTAGAAAGCTGATACTTTCTAACGCATTAAAAAACGAGAATTATTTAAAGAGCTTCAAAACGTTTTTCAACAAAACGCCAGTTCACCACATTCCACCAAGCGTTGATATAGTCGGGACGTTTGTTTTGATATTTCAAATAATAAGCGTGTTCCCAAACATCTAATCCCAAGATCGGATTTCCCTTTAGTTCGCTCACATCCATTAATGGATTATCCTGATTGGCTGTAGAACCGATCACTAACTTTTTATCTGCATTGAATACTAACCAAGCCCATCCACTTCCAAAACGATTTTTTCCGGCATCAGTGAATTGTGTTTTAAATGCTTCGAAAGATCCAAAACTTTGACTAATAGCAGCAGCTAATTTGCCTTCAGGTTTTGCACCTGATGCAGGAGCCATACACTGCCAGAATAATTCGTGGTTATAATGCCCTCCACAGTTGTTGCGCATTTTTGGAGAGTATTTAGAAATATTGTGAAGTACGTCTTCAATAGTAGTGTTATCAGTTGCAACCTTTTCAGCTAAGCAAGCGTCTGCCAAATTTTTTGCGTAAGTAGCAGCATGTTTACTGTAATGAATCTCCATGGTCATAGCATCAATGATGGGTTCCAAAGCATTGTATGTATAGGGGAGTGCTTGTTGTGTAAAAGGGTTGGGTGCAAATCCAACAAATGATGCTGCCAAAGAAGGTAAAACGGTTAAAGAAATACCTGTAGCAAGTGCTGCTTTGCCAGTGTTGGCAATAAAAGCACGGCGATTTTGTTTGTTTTGCATAAAGCGGTTATTTTAATTAGGTTGATTTGATCTTTTAAATTTAGCGATAAAAACCTGCAATTGTTTAAAGGATCTATAATAGAATTCTTGGTTAAACAACTGTGAATCACGCATGGCTTTATAGGTCAGAAAAATACCAATAGGTATGAGTATGAATGTAGAGAGCCACATGCCAACTAACGGACTAGCAGAATTTGATTTTACAAATTTTTCACCGAACGTATTGAAGAGGTGGAAGATCACGAAAAAGATGATTGCAAAAACTAGTGGGGTACCCAATCCCCCTTTACGAATGATCGATCCCAGTGGTGCACCAATCAAAAACAAAACAAGACATGCAACAGATAATGTGAACTTTCTATGCCACTCAATTTCGTGAAGACGCAAAGAATTTGTTTTTGAGATATAGTCTTCTGAAATTAAGTTGATATTTCCTTTGATGGTCATCGCCTGATTGATGGCCCTTGCTTGGATGATGATTTTAATAGAATCAGGAATGAGACTTGCAAATGTTTTAGCTTCTTTGATTTTTTTTGTATCTACTTTCTTCCAACCAGTATCCGCAAATTTTGTGAATGTCAGGTAAGGATTAATATCTAATTGCGATTTTTTCAGATAAAAGCTATCGATATTGGTAAGTGAATCAATCGCAGTATTCAATTGACGAACACTCAGCATTTTGGGATCATAAAAAGAACTGTCTTTTGAATTATTCAGTTGAAAACTCTTCAGATCGAATACCTTTTTATAAGACTGAAAACCCATCCTGATATACTCTGTATTAGTATTTCCTCTCGGACCTCTTTCTTGATGACGCCATCCATTTTTTAATATGAATTCCAAAAACTGTTGGTTGTTACTGATGCGCATAATACCACTTTCGGCCTTGATCATCTGATCCTGTAAGCCATTGCCTTTTTCAAAGATCACCACATCATGGATCACGCTATCGTTTTTTTCTTTGCTCCCTAATTTGATCACATAGCCATCGATCTTATCATAAAAAACACCAGGCTTAATATCAAGAGCTGGTTTAGAAACAATGATATTGTATTTGAGTGCCGCCAGTTTTAATTGGGTAACAGGAATAATATTATTGGCAAAAAGAAAGGCTAATCCACTAATAAATAATGCAATCACCAAGAGCGGACGCATAAAGCGAAGCAATGGAATACCCGCAGCTTTGATAGCAACCAGCTCAAAACTTTCGCCAAGATTACCAAAAGTCATGATCGAAGAAAACAGCAAAGAGAGCGGGAGTGCAGTGGGTACCCAGAAAAGGGTAACTAGTCCAACTAGTTTTAAAACCGTTAATATTTCGAGGCCCTTTCCTACCAAATCATCAATGTATAACCAGAAGAATTGCATGGTTAAAACAAATACAGATATAGCAAAGGCCCCAATGAATGGGCCGATGAAAGCACGAATAATAAGAATATCGAGTTTTTTAATCACTTGTCCTTGCTTAATATTGCTAAATGAGCAACGCAAAAGTAAGGCTTTCATCAAAGGAACAGGAATTGGTAATTAAAGCCGATTGGATTTTAACAAAGAATGCAGTTATTCAAAAACTTTATACATTCTTTGGGCAGACCAGCGAACAATTCCAATTACAAATACAGCAAAATCCTTCATTAGCAAATGAAGCTGCATGTGCCATAGCTCCAAAGATTTCGAAGGGCGAAAATTATGAAGGCCTGCCATGGGTCATGCTAGATTATCCCCGTTATTTTAAAGGCGAAGATGTATTTGCCATTCGTTGTTTTTTTTGGTGGGGGAATGAAATAAGTATTACCCTTCAGTTAGCCGGAAAATTTAAAACTTTTTATAGCAATGCCATCCAGCAATATTTTCAATTACGCAATGGCAATCCGCATCCAACACATGAATGGTATATTGGAGTAAATATGGAAGACGCTTGGCAACACCATTTTAGGCCAGAAAATTATAGAAGGGCGGTAGAAATCAACCCTGCCTTGATTCCGCAGTTGCCATTTATAAAGATGGCAAAAAAAATCCCACTCGATGAGTGGGACGATATTGACTTTTTTTTGCAGCAAACCTTTAAAGAAATACTGCATTTATTGACCAACCAATAATTAAGCTCCTAAACGGTGAAATAATTCTTTCACTTGGTATTCCCATAATTGGCTTTGGTCTTTTATTTCGTTCTTTTCTGCAAAATCTTTGATGATCAAAACGGTTTGATTTGAGATTTCTGTTTTCTCAATCTTGAATTCAAAATATTCGTTTTTTTCAGAATGTAACCAATGGTAACGGATAAATTTGTCTTCATCTTTGTCTACTACTTCTGCTTTGTCGGGAACTCCGCCACTCCATGAAAAGCTGTAAACGTTTTCCCACTCATCCACTTTATCTGCAAACCATTCTTGTAAACCTGCTGGTGTTGATAAAAACTCGAATAAAATACCTGGAGAACATCTAACCGGAAATTCAATCGTAAAAAGTTGCTTCTTGCTCATTAATTCTTATTTAGCGACAATCAATCGTAGTGCTGCAATAATATAAAATAATCCTTCCTATCCAAATGTTTTTTTGTGTCATATTGCCATTTTATGGGATATGCGGAAGGTAGTTCAGAATATAAACAATTAACTGATTGTATATCAGTAAGTTATGTAAAATTATTTTTTTTGAAAAGTTTCATTTATTTGTTAAATTGCTTTTAACAAAGGGTGATTTAATGTAAATGTGGCGCCCTCCTCTATAGAACTTGTCGATCATTATCGGATATATACACCAATAAACTAGGCATTTATGAGTATGCGTCAGCTAAAAATCTCTAAATCCATCACCAATCGTGAGTCCCAAAGCCTGGAGAAATACCTTCAGGAAATAGGCAAAGTGGAATTGATTTCACCCGAGCAGGAGGTAGAATTAGCCAGACGTATCAAAAATGGGGATGAAAGAGCTCTTGAAAAACTCATTAAATCAAACCTTCGCTTTGTCGTTTCGGTTGCAAAACAATATCAAAATCAAGGACTTACGCTTCCAGACCTGATCAATGAAGGAAACCTCGGCCTCATTAAATCGGCCCTTCGTTTTGATGAAACCAGGGGGTTTAAGTTTATTTCCTATGCTGTTTGGTGGATTCGGCAAAGCATTTTGCAGGCTTTGGCTGAACAAAGTAGGATTGTTCGCTTGCCATTGAATAAAGTGGGTCTTACTAATCGGATCAGCAAAGCCTATCAACAGTTAGAACAAGAGTTCGAACGCGAACCTACTGCACAGGAATTAGCAGACATTTTAGACATTGGGATTGAGGAAGTTACTGCCACAATGAATGTAGGTTTTAGGCATATTAGTATGGATACCCCCCTCTCTGATGGAGAAGACGGAACATTGATGGATATGATGGAGAATCCGAATGCAGAAAAGACCGATCAGAAGCTGGCGCACGTAGAATCATTAAGGTTAGAAATTGAACGAAGCCTGCGAACACTCACCGAAAGGCAGAAAGATGTGGTTTGTTATTTCTTTGGCATTGGGGTAGACCATCCCCTGAGTTTAGAAGATATTGGAGAAAGATATAATCTTACACGCGAGCGGGTTCGGCAGATCAAAGACAAGGCCCTAACCAAACTCCGTAGCACCAATCGCTGCAAGCATCTTCGGGTTTACTTAGGTTGAACGCTTTTAGATACTATATTTGCACCTCATTTAAAGTGAACTTACGGTTCACTTTTTTTTGTGAAAGTTTTGAAAGCAGCGAACTATGTTTAATTCTTTAAGTGAAAAACTCGAATCGGCCTTTAAGAACCTGAAAGGCGAAGCCAGGATCAACGACCTCAATATTGCCAACACGGTAAAAGATATTCGTAAGGCATTGATCGATGCGGATGTGAACTATAAAATCGCCAAAGATTTTACCGATCGTGTCAAGGAAAAAGCAACTGGAGAAAAGGTAATCAATGCGATTAGTCCGGGCCAGTTAATGGTGAAAATTGTACAAGACGAACTAACCGAATTAATGGGTGGTTCTGAAGCACAATTCAATATCACCGGAAACCCTGCAGTAATCTTGATCGCAGGCTTACAAGGTAGTGGTAAGACTACTTTCACCGGAAAATTGGCGAACTATTTAAAGACTCAAAAAGGTAAATCACCCATGGTGGTTGCCTGTGACATTTATCGCCCTGCAGCGATCGATCAGTTGACTGTTTTAGCAGAACAAATTGGTGTTACTGTTTATAGCGAAAGAGAAAATAAAGATGCAGTTTCCATCGCGCAAAATGCGATCAAAGAAGCGAAAGCAACAAATAAAAATGTAGTCATTATTGATACTGCTGGTCGCTTAGCGATCGACGAAGTAATGATGACGGAAGTTGCAAATGTGAAAGCTGCAGTGAATCCCCAAGAGATCTTATTTGTAGTGGATTCCATGACGGGTCAGGATGCGGTGAACACTGCAAAATCTTTCAATGATCGATTAGACTTTACTGGAGTAGTACTTACCAAATTAGATGGTGATACAAGGGGTGGTGCGGCATTGTCGATCAAATACACGGTTAATAAGCCAATCAAGTTTGTAAGTAGTGGTGAGAAAATGGATACGCTGGATGTGTTTTATCCAGAGCGTATGGCACAGCGGATCTTGGGTATGGGTGATATCACTTCGTTGGTAGAAAAAGCACAGGCTCAATACAATGAAGTTGAAGCCAAAAAACTAGAGAAAAAGATTCGGAAAAATCAGTTCGATTTTCAGGATTTCTTGGATCAGTTGCAGCAGATCAAAAAAATGGGGAACCTGAAAGATTTGATGGGAATGATTCCTGGAGTGGGTAAAGCCATTAAAGATGTAGACATCAACGATGATGCATTTATAGGAATTGAAGCCATCATTAAATCAATGACACCAGCTGAAAGATCTAATCCAGACCTCATCAATCCTAGTAGAAAAGCGAGAATTGCCAAGGGTTGTGGTAAGGATATTGGCGAAGTGAATGCTTTTATGAAGCAATTCGAGCAAATGAAACAAATGATGAAAATGATGAATAACATGCCAATGGGAGGCCGAATCCCGGGTATGAAACGATAAAATTGCTGAAAATCCTTTCGAAATCAGGAATCTAACAAATCCTTGACATTCAAACTTGGAATGAATGGGTTTTCCGATTACTTTTGCCCTCCAGCTATTCTTAGTTGGATTAACCAATTTATTAAAGCCTATAAATTTCTATTTAACATGGCAGTAAAAATGAGACTACAGAGACACGGTAGCAAAAAACGTCCTTTCTACTTTATTGTAGTGGCCGATGCTCGTGCTCCAAGAGATGGTAAGTTTATCCAGAAATTGGGTACTTACAACCCGCTTACGGTTCCAGCAACCATCCAATTAGATCGTCAAAAAGCTTTAGAGTGGCTGAACAAAGGTGCTCAACCCACCGACACTGTTCGTCGTATCTTGTCTTTCAAAGGCGTATTGTACCTGAAACACCTTTTACGTGGTGTTAAATTAGGTTTGTTTGATGATGCTGCTGCAATGACCAAGTTCCAAGAATGGCACAACAGTCACGAAGCACAAATTACTCGTCGGAATGATGCGCACAAGAAAGCTGAAAGGTCTAAGAGAGTGTACACTCCAGTTGCTAAAAAAGTAGAAACAACTACTGAAGAAGCAGCTCCTGAAAGCCAGACTGAAGCTTAGTAAGATATGTTCTGAAAAGAAGTTATTCTGCAAACAATTTGAGTCCTGGCAATTGCCGGGACTTGTTGTTTTAATGAGGGTGATACCATTACATAATAAAATACATGAGCGAATATATACACATCGGAAAATTGGTTGCAAGCTTTGGCTTAAAAGGAGATCTCATTTTAAAACATGAGCTGGGTAAGAAGTCGGCCTTTAAAGGCATCGAAGTGATTTTTGTAGAAGAACAGAAAGGAAATTTCTTGCCTTACTTTATTGAAACAGCAAAAGCTGCCAATAATGATGAAACCCATGTAAAGTTTGAGGGCACTAATTCTAAAGAAGCCGCAGCTCGTTTGGTGAGCCGCAATGCTTGGGTTACTGATACTGATTTTAGAGCATTGGTTGGAAAGACTGCACCTATTGCCATGCTAGGATATACTTTGATCAATGAAGGAGAAGTATTGGCCGAGATTGAAGAAGTTATCAATCAACCCCATCAAATATTATTACGTATTACTTTAAAAGGGAAAGAAGCGTTGATTCCATTGCATGAAGAAAGCTTGGATAAAATCGATCACACAAAAAAAGAAGTTCACGTTATATTACCCGATGGTTTGTTAGAGATTTATACCGAATAATATATATTTATACAATGGCACATCATTTTGAAAATACCATGGTAGTTCTTCCAGAGCATCTCGATGATCTGAATCATGTAAACAATGTGATGTATGTACAATTCATGCAAGACATTGCCATGCAACACTGGTATAGTATTTCATCTCCAGAACTGAACGAAGAAATTATTTGGGTAGTAAGGCGGCATGAAATTGATTATCATTTTTCTGCTGTATTAAATGATACCCTTCTCTTAAAAACACATACAGGTGAAGCCACAGCAGTAACCTGGGATCGACATTACGAAATCATCCGCCCCAGCGATAATAAAAAAATCATCACTGCAAAAAGTTGTTGGGTGATGCTCGATAAAAAAACGGGTCGGCCTAGAAGAATTGATGATGCGATTAAGGCTGTGTTTGATTAGTCCCTTGATTTAGCATCCCCGGCTTGAAAGCCGGGGTTAACGTATTTTTTTTGAAAGTTCTACTTAACTTAGGAGATGCTTCCTCAACGCTATATTGCCCACTTAGACCTCGACTCATTTTTTGTGAGCGTAGAAGTAGTGAACGATCCCTCACTCAAAGGAAAGCCAGTAATAGTAGGTGGTTCAAAAGACCGCGGTGTAGTTACAACATGCAGTTATGAAGCCAGAAAATTTGGCGTAAGAAGTGCCATGCCTATGAAACAGGCGATGAAACTTTGTCCGCAAGCAATACTAGTGCGCGGCACTCGAGGAGAATATAGCAAGTATAGCAGAATGGTTACTGATATCATTGCAGCAAAAGCACCATTGTTCGAAAAGGCTTCGATCGATGAATTCTATATCGACTTAACAGGAATGGATAAATTCTTCGACCCTTATCAATGGACCATTGATCTGCGCAATGAGATCATTGAGAAAACGGGTTTGCCCATTTCTTTTGGTTTAGCAACTAATAAAATGGTTGCAAAAATTGCGACTGATGAAGCAAAGCCCAACGGCTATTTATTTGTACAACCAGGAATGGAAAAGATCTTTCTTGCACCATTGTCGGTCAGTAAATTTTCAGGAGTTGGAGAACAAAGCTTTGAAAGATTGAAAGAATTGGGGATCTATACTATTCAGCAATTGAGTGAAACCCCCATCGAATTTTTAGAACAAAAATTGGGAAAATGGGGTGCTGACCTGTGGAAGAAATCTCAAGGCATACATCATGGAGCAGTACATGAATACCACGAAGCAAAATCTATTTCTACTGAAAATACTTTTGAAGAAAACAAAACTGATGTTGAATTTCTATTGGCAGAGTTGGTAAGGATGACAGAGAAAGTGGCTTATGAATTGAGGGGCGATGAGAAATTAGCAGGATGCATTGCTGTTAAAATCCGCTACCCCGATTTTGAGACTACATCGCGACAAACTACAATCGATTATACTTTTAGAGACGATGAATTGATTCCCCAAGCCATTGACCTGTTTCATAAATTGTATCGGAAGGGAGAGCCAGTAAGGCTTTTAGGTGTTCGTTTGAGTGAGCTCACCAATCATGCGATACAGGGAAGTTTATTTGATGATGCGGAGAAGAAAACTAATCTATACAAAGCCATCGATTCGGTAAAGGATCAGTTCGGGAAGGGCTTATTGCAAAAAGCCCGAACAATAAAAAAAAGGGATAGTTTAAAATAATTGATTCTTTAATTCTATTTATTATTTTGTGATTAGTTTCAAACCAAGCATTGTATTCTGCAAATGCTTGTGGAGTGAAAGCAACATTTCTCATTACAATTTATTCGGAGCGTATGCAATAAATTCCTCCATGGTCATTGATATAATTTCTTTTGGATTTTTGGATTGCTCTAATGAAATATCTAATTCTTCTTGAAACATGGTATCAAATTCACGTAAGGATATTGTAACATCAATATTTTCTTTACTTCCAATAAAAGACTTTATCTTATCGATAAGGCTCATATTAAGTTCGGAAGGATTTACTTTTATAATCGTTTCCATTTAATTAATTATTAATTAAATATACCATTTTTTTAAGCGATTATTTGGGATATACGATATACTTAAAATATTTTTAGTTTATCTTTCTGAAAATAAAATCAAAATGAAGAAATTGCTCACCTGTACTATTTTATTGGGTCTCATGCAGTTCGTAAATGCTCAACGTACCATTATTTATTGCGGGCAGCTGATCGATGTGAAGTCTTTACAAGTGCAAAAAGAAATGTCGATCATCATCACTGGAAACACCATCACAGAAGTACAAAAGGGTTATACAAAAGCAGAGTCATCAGATAAAACGATTGATCTTAAAACCAAAACAGTAATGCCTGGTTTGATGGATATGCATGTGCATGTGGAGGAAGAGACTAGTCCAACTAGATATATCGACGGCTTCACCAAAAACCCATCTGATCGTGCCTATGTTGCGATTGGATTGGTTCAAAAAGATTTTATGGCAGGCTTCACCACACTTCGTGATCTAGGAGGAAGTGGCGTAAATATTTCATTACGCAACGCCATCAATAAAGGTTTAGTGGTTGGTCCAAGAATTTATACTGCAGGAAAATCTTTGGCAACAACAGGAGGACATGCAGACCCAACAAATAATTATCGCGAAGACCTGATGGGCGATCCTGGTCCGGCTGAAGGTGTAGTTAATGGCTTAGCGGATTGCGCCAAAGCAGTACGTATGCGTTATAAAACAGGAGCTGATCTAATTAAGATCACTGCAACTGGTGGTGTATTGAGTATGGCAAAAGACGGGAGTGGTGCACAATTCACAGAAGAAGAAATTCGGATGATTGTAAGCACTGCAAAAGATTATGGTTTTAAAGTGGCTGCACATGCACACGGTGCTGAAGGAATGAAGCGTGCTGTTCTTGCTGGAGTAAGTTCAATTGAACATGGAACGTATATGACTGAAGAAGTAATGGAGTTAATGAAACAACACGGAACATATTTAGTACCAACGATCGTTGCCGGTAAATCATCTGCTGACTCTGCAAAAATTCCTGGTTATTATCCAGAGATCGTTCGTGCAAAAGCTGCTGTTGTTGGAACCTATATACAAGCAACATTTGCAAAAGCGTACAAGTCAGGAGTGAAAATTGCTTTTGGTACAGATGCAGGTGTATATGCGCATGGAAAGAATTGGTTAGAATTTGTTTACATGTCCGAAGCTGGTATGCCAATTTTAGAATGTATCAAATCAGCAACAGTTAATGCTGCTGATCTTTTAGGAGTCAGTGATATATTAGGTTCCATTGAAAAAGGAAAATATGCAGATATCATTGCAGTAGATGGTGATCCTACAAAAGATGTACAAGTAATGGGAAAGGTTTCTTTTGTGATGAAAAATGGTATCGTCTACAAAAATTAAGCTTTCACAAAAGAAAAGTGAAGAGATAAAAGATAAAAGATAAAAGTGAGGAGTGAGGAGTGAGGAGTGAGGAGTGAGGAGTTGCAAATTAGTTTGCGGCTTTTTTTATCCTTTCCATTTCCTCAACTGCTGTAACACAGCTCTGAGATCTTTTGGAACTTCTGCTTCTAATTCAAAAGTTTCATCGTTAAGTGTGAACTTTAAACGTTGCGAATGAAGGGCGAGTCGGTTTAAGATTGGACGCTCTTCATCTGCAACTTTTGCGAGTTTGAAATTGCGTTTTAATGCCGATAATAAAATGGGCTTTGCATCTCCATAAATTGGATCACATACAATGCTGTGTCCGATATGTTGCATGTGGACACGGATCTGATGCGTGCGACCAGTATGAATTTGAAACTGAACCCATGAGTAAGAACGAAATGCTTCAATCACTTCATAATCGGTTAAAGAAACTTTTCCTTTTGCATGCGTCATCATCTTAGTGGCTTTGCCCGGATGCTCCATGATGGGTGCATCAATGCTTCCCTTGGGCGTCATCATGTTGCCATACACTAAACCAACATAATATTTCTCCATC
>JAPLEO010000028.1 GCA_026391125.1 Bacteroidota bacterium | reverse complement strand
TGCAATTAAGTCATCTTCATTAAACGGATCAAAACTCAGCACTGCATCGCCACCTATTTCAGGTAAGCAAGAATTGTTGGCCACTAAAACGGGCAGGTTAAATTTGAAAGCCTCTAAAATGGGCAAACCAAAACCTTCGTTCAGTGATGGAAAAATATATAAGTCCGCATTTTTGTACAGCACTGATAGCGCCTCATTTGAAAGGTATCCTGTTAAGATTACCTGATCATTTAATTGAAGTTCCTGGATGGTATCGATTATGTTTTGCTGATCAGAATTATATTCGGAAGTTTTTAATGAGCCAGCAAGTACCAATTGATAGTGATATCCCTGTTGAATTAATTTGGCAAAAGCCTTTAATAAAAAAGGAATATTTTTTCTTTGATTCATCACACCCACGTGCAGTAAGTAAGGGGTATTGCTGATGTGGAGACTGGTAAGAATAGCGCGATCCTCACTGATGGTTTCAGAGATGGGTAAGGTTTTTGGTCCCTCGTAAATAGTCACCATATTTTGCACAGGAAGGGTCTTATAATAAAGCATGATTTGCTGCTTTGCATAGAGCGATGGTGTGATGATAAAGGAACAGCGTTTGGCAGAGGGAAGGGCGATATGTTTGAAGAGCCAAATAAATAATCGGTGGTATTGTTGTGGATGTTCATAAAAAAAAGCATCGTGAAAAACAACAGCAGTCTTAAAACCCGGGTGCAGGAAGGGTACAAAATAATCGGTACAGAGAAGGATATCGCATTGATTAAATACTGCTTTGATAGGAAGAATAAATTGTTTCCAGAAATGAAGATTTACTTGTTCCAGGATCTTGATCAGTTTATTATTACCCCTGAATATTGGAATGCTGGTATCGAGCAAACAAATCTGAAATTGATCTGAGCTTTGTTTGGTAAGCGAAAGGCAGATCTCTTCTAAATATGTTTTTTGTCCGGTGGTGGCAGTTTTTAAATCTCTTACATCAATTCCTAACTTCATTGCTTTGGATAGATTTATGATAAGTTTGTTTGATACTGATAATTGAAATGAGTAAGCCAGAGAAAAACCAGATCAGATAACTGATAAACAAATAAGTTTCTGCTTCTGCAGTTAATAAGGGAATGATGATTCCAATTTTCAATAATACCAGCATTAAGCCAATTTTTCTTTCTTTGGATGATTTACTTTTTATAAATAAGTTGAAAGCATTTTTTAGTACCTGCCAATAAATGGCAAGATACAAAAGCATGGTAATGATTCCGGTTTGCACGCCAATGATGATCAGCTGATTTTCACCGCCAATATTATCGCCAAAGCTACCCGAGATCCGTCCTGAATAGCCTAGTCCCAACCCAAGTGGATGATTGCCGATTGATTGGATGCCGGCTAACCATTCAAGTACATGGCTCACACTGGAGCTATCAGAGAAATCGATGGTGGAAGTAATTACTTCATAAATGTCGCCATTCAACCAAATTAGAATTGCCAGGGTTATAAAAACGATCCCCCAGTTGATCAATTTCAGAACAGCTTTATTTTTAGTGATCAATAAGTATACATAGATCATGAGGAAGTAGCTAGCAAATGCGGCCCTGGAAAATGCAAAGAAGATCGACAATAGCGTGATCAGAAATGAAAAAACAAGAAATGGTTGTAGTATGATTTTATTTTTTTTGTTGGTGGCCAATGCGGCGATCACAGAAATACTGATCAGTGTTGCGGCGGCATGTTCTAGTGGCATGGAGAAAAAACTGGCAAAACGTTTAATGCCACTGATAGATTCGAAAGTCCAGGTAAGTCCATAGTGTCCTGCAGGTTCTACATTAAAAAACCGGGAATTAAAATCGGCATAACCCGTATAGGTTTGAAAATGAACATAGGGGATAATTTCAAAAAGTAATAGCGCACCAGTAAGTATGGCGAGGATACACAAATAGTGAAACCATTTATTGAGATTGATTTCATTGGGCTTACAAAATCTTCCGGCAAAATATACAAACGGGAAAAATGAAATGCCTTTTAATGCGATTAATTTTTCCATGATTGAGTAAGTGCCCAGGGGTAATAGCACGTATAATAAATTGTAGCAGAAATAGCTTAGAACCAGCCAGTCTGTTGTTTGTAAACGAATTTGTAGGTTTTGTTTGTAGAGGTAAGAAAAGAGGGCGATAAGAATAACAAGCTCTTTACAAAATTGAAGTGCGGGTATGATAGCAGAAAAGCCGTACATATTTGCAATGCTGAGGCTAGTAATATAAATGGGAAGGGCAAAAACGATAAAATAAAGAATACCCTCCTGTTTTCTATTGAAAAGTTGATAGATAGCTGTGAAAAAGGAAGCGATATAAAGACAGGGAAAAATAAACATAATGAAACGCTATACTTTTAAGTAATGGGTTCTATCATTTCATATTTAATAGATCCTTTCAGTCCGTCACGAACACCACGTAGTACTTCATTCAATTTCACAAAGCGTCTGCGCAATGCAAAATACCCTATAACAAGTAAAATGTAAAAAAAATTAAAAGCAATTGCAGAGGGCGCAAAATACCAGGGGGTATAGCGTTTGAGGATCCAGATTCTGTTTCTGATATTTCTGTAATGGGCAGCGGGATTTAAAAAACCTTCTTTCCCTTTTGTTTGAGATTTGAGAGAAGAGCTGGCGATATGATAGATAACGGAAGAAGGCACATAGTCCAATTGATACCCCAGTTTTTTAATCCGGAATGAAAGGTCTACGTCTTCCCATTGCATAAACATATTTTCGGCGAGCAGTCCAGATTGTTTAAGAATGCTATTGCGTACAAAAAAGGCGCAACCTGTGATCCAATCAACTTCTTTTTCAAAATTATAAATCTCGCTGGAAGCTTTGCCAACTCCCTTTGTATAAGTGTGACCCAAAAAATGGTTGATATAAGAGCCGCCGTCCCAGATGAGGTTTCGATTATGGTGATAAAAAATTCGGGGTTGTGCAACACCTGTATTGGGGTGTTCGTCCATATAATTGATCAGCGGAGTGAGGTAATCGGGTTCAACGAAAGTATCATTGTTTTGCATGAGAGAAAACTCATAGTTGTGGGCAATAGAATAACGAAATCCAATATTGTTACCACCCGTAAATCCAGCGTTGACAAGAGATTTGAGTAAAATAATATGGGGGTGGAGTTCTTTTATTTGATCTCCAGAATTGTCAATAGAGGCATTGTCAACCACAATAATATCAAAATCGCGATCTGTTACCAGATTGAGAGAGTTGATACAATCATTGGTTGTATCAAAGCTGTTCCAATTAATCAAAATAATCGCGATTCTTTTATTCATTTGAAAGTCACTTTATTTTTATTTTTCCCCCCCCCCAAAAAAAATCCCCCCCCAAAAAAAACAAATCCCCCCCCAAAAAAAATCCCCCCTACTTTTGAGCCCCTTTTTTTATTTTCCCCTTCCCTTATTTTTTATATTCCCCCCCAAAAAAAAATCCCCCCTACTTTTTTGCCCCTTTTTTTATTCCCCCCCTCAAAAAAATCCCCCCCGATTTTTTTATAAAGTAAAAATAAAGTGAAAAAGAACTGATCTCAATAATTAGGGGGTAAGAACCAAAATAAGCAGGAGCGCCGAATGTAATTAATAGCAGTGAAGTGCAGATGCTGATTGCCAAAAGAAGCATGGCAATTTTGAAAATAGTTTGATAGCTATTTTTTATTAGCAGGTCAAGCACATTCAGCAAATTCATAGAAGAAACAAAGGGTACAAAACTAATAGATCGGATAAAAGAGGTACTCAAAGCATTATCGCCACCCGTAAGGATTTTTGTAATGAAAGGTGATAGCACAAATAATCCGATCCCAACTAACAGAAAAAAAATGGCGAGCCATTGATTGGTATTTTTTTTATAGCGGTACCATTGAGTTGCATCCTCTTGGTATAGGCGAACAGCTTTTGGAAAAACAGCGCCAGAAAAGGCGGTTAATAATAAACGGAACGACCATACCACTTTATCGCAAAGCGAGTATGCGCCAAGCAGTAATGGGTTATGGGTAGTAGCAATGGCAAACAGAAAAAAAGATTGCTGTAGTTGCACAGAAAAATTATTGCCGGCTAAATAAAAATTATTTTTTAGTAGGGCATAAATTTCTGTGAGTTTAAAAATTATTTTTCCGAGTTGATATTTTTTTAAAGTATAGACGGCGAGCACTAAGTAAAAAAATAGGTTAAAAATGCCCAGATAAAAATTTACCCAAGGAGCATTAGCCTGTGTTTTGATTGTAAGTAAGATACAAGCAGCAGCCATTAATTTGGCCAATAAATTGGCAAGGTTATAGAGCAATAATTTTTCGATCCCAGTAAAAAAGAAAAGTGGATTTACAATTTCGCTGAGTAAAATAGGAAGGGCGGGCAATAAAAAAAGGAGGTCGTAATGTGCAAAGTATAATAAGGGTACTGCCAATAAACAGAGGATAGCAAGAATGATCCTGGTAAAAAAAATATTGTAAACAGTGGTAGAAAGTTCAGAAGGATTGTTTTTGTGAACTGTTACATCTTTAATACCAGATAAACCAGTTCCATAATTTACGATCAGTGCACCGATGGACGCCAAAGAATTGGCAACCATCACTAATCCAAAATTACCTAGTCCAACTACATGAATAATCAACGGAAAAAGAATGATCTGAATCGCTGCGTTAGAAACTTGTATGAATCCCAGGTTGAAAAAATTGGATAGGAATGGCAAATTGGATTTGAGAATTTGTATTTTTTTATTAGATCCAATCATTGACTTTATCGTAAAAATTTAAAACAGGTTAGGAGATGAAATTGAAATTATTGTTGCCAGAAAATGTTTTGAGCAATGGATGATAAGGGCTGTTTGCCAAAGAGTTGATTTGGTCCGGATAACTTTTTATTCACAAAGCTATTAGCCGCAATCACAGAGCCATCGGGTATTACAGCTCCTTTCAAAATTAAAGAGCGGCATCCGATCCATACAGAATTCCCGATAATAATTTCTGCATCGGGATTTAAAATTTCTGCGTCTGCATTTTTGATCGAATGTAAATCGGTGTCCATAAGTAAGATATCCCAGGAAAGCAAGCAGTTGTTTCCGAACACTATTTTTTTATAAGCGATAATAGTAGACTCGGCAGTGAGTGCAAACTTATCGCCAAGAAATAATTCACCGGAAGCGCCCACAGAAATTTTTGAACCATGTCCGATTTCAGCAGCGCCTTCGAATACAACCTTACCAGCCACATCCCAGATGGATCTGGATTTTTTATTATCAAAGATGCCGATATCGCCATACCCAATACTGATCATACCGTTACTGAGTGGAGCGTTGATGGTGATAGTGCCTTTTGTTTTGCGTAAATAAGTATTTGAAGAGATCCAAAAAGGGAATCGAATGGCTTGCTGCCAGGGTAAATATTTGAAGTTGAAATAAATGGTTTTTAGGTTAGTTCGCCAGATAGATTTTAAAATAGAATGCTGGTTTTTCATTTTACATCATTTATAATAAAAAGCATGAACTCCTTGTTATCTGTAATAGATAGCAGTAACACGGAGATTATCGATCGACCAACTTTTTGCAAAATAATCTTTATAGGGTTGTAGTGCATCATTGCAGGCAAGGTACACGCTACTTTCTGTATGGGCAGTGGTGTATTCGATTTTGTATAAAGTGCTACCGTTAGATTGCGATTTAAGTGAATTTACACCAGGAAGGTTGGGGTCCCAGGCATCGCCACGGGCGGGATTGGAAGGGGTAGATGCATTTATATAATTATACGGAAAGGATTGGCCATGAGAGCCGTTCGAAAAAGTGGTGATATAGATCCGTTGATTATCAAGAATCATTTGCCAAGCATCAGGTACACCAGAGCCGTTGGGAATTAAATAATCGCCATCCCATTTGTCGTGAATCAGAAGGTCAAATTCTATTTTAATAGCATTATGTGAAGGCATGTTATTGACGCGAAGTTCGATTCTATTATTGTTGAAGAATCCGTATACATGTCCATTATTAAAAGCTGCGATTTTGAAAGAGTCAACAATCCCAAAGCGATCAACGAGGGTAAGGTTATCTGTTTTACCGCCTTCGAAATCATTAAAATACACTTCGTATTTGTTAGGCAATTGTTTAAAGCAGGAGCTAAGACTGAAACAGAGCAATAATAAAGTCAGCCATTTCAAACCTACCCATGAAAATTTTTGTGCCGCCATATTTTTTGTATAGTCATCAAAAATAGTCTTTACAAATTAAATATATCCAGTCTTCTTTTTGGTTGGAAGCTAACTAGTATTTCAGGCATCGTGAAGGTTAGAAACTGTATAGGAAATTGCGAGATATATTCTTTATGATCCTGAAATTGGAAAATATTTGTATTATATCTAATTGCATATAATTATTTCCTTCATTTTCTAAATGATGCTTTTGCAGTTGTACACAAAAAACTGTCGAAAAATAGCCTATTTTTATGCTGATAAGCAAAACAATAGGCTTCAGCCGCGATGATGGGATATCGCAGAAGAGTGCTTTCTCTCAATACAATATGCCAGCATTTTTTAAAAAGATTATTTATTTCATTTACGACCTATTGGCATCGGTAGTTGCGTTATTACTGCTTCCTATTCTAAGCCTTACGCGCAAATACAAGGTCGAAAATTTTCCTATTCAATCAAAGCTTTTTCAATGGTTTGGGATTTTTCCGATCCGCGATCATTATTATGAGCCGAAGTTTGTGTATGATGCAAATTTCGATGCAAGCAAACCAAGAGACCTGCCCATTTTAATCAATCCAGGTGATCAGCTTGCGGAATTGCAATTGTTGGAAAATTCGGCTGAGCTGGCTGTATTGCATGAAGAAAAACCCGCGCTACCCGCCTTGGAGCATTTTTATGTACACAACCCAAACTTTGGAGCAGGAGATGCGGAGCTTTATTATTTATTGATCAGAAATCGGCGGCCAAAGCGGATCATTGAAATTGGATCGGGTTATAGTACCCGGCTAAGTTTACTGGCTATGGGAAAAAATCGGGCTGAGGGCTTTGACGGCTCATTAACTTGCATCGAGCCCTTTGAAATGCCCTTTCTGGATGCTGTTGAAGGGATTGAAGTGATTCGGAAACCAGTGGAAACACTGCCCATCAGTTTATTTGAGCGCCTTGAAGCCAATGATATCCTCTTTATTGATAGCTCGCATATCATCCGCCCGGGTGATGATTTGTTGTTTATCTATTTTCAGATCCTCCCCATCCTTCAAAAAGGAGTATTGATTCATATACACGATATTTTTACGCCAAGGCATTACCCTCATGAATGGCTCACCAAAAAAATGCGGTTCTGGAATGAGCAGTATTTACTCGAGGCATTCTTATATAATAACGAAGGTTTTAAAATTCTTTTTGCTGTGAATCATTTGGTGAAGACAGATTTTGAAGCGGCGAAAAAAGTGCTGATACATTTGAAGGCCGATTCGGAACCTTCTTCGTTTTGGATGGAAACTAACTAATCTTTAAGGCATCCAATAGGGACCACCCATATTCCATCTTTTCGACAGTAAGCATATTGTCCACCCGTAATAATC
The DNA here is from genome assembly GCA_026391125.1 of Bacteroidota bacterium. GTDB lineage: Bacteria > Bacteroidota > Bacteroidia > Chitinophagales > Chitinophagaceae > Sediminibacterium. The sequence continues at coordinate 1,511 of JAPLEO010000028.1, read as the reverse complement.
ATCAGAAATGAATTCTTACCCATTTTTTCGTCATCAATTCTGGCTTTAAGTGTCAATAGATTTTCAGCTGCTTCTTCAATTTGTTTATTGCCCAACTTCACTTCAATTGCCGCCCATCTTCCATCCCGGAGGCGCACAATTAAATCTGCTTCTAATTCACTTTTATCGCGATAATGAAATACATCCCCATCATTTGCTTGTGCATAGATCCGGATATCACGGGTACACAATGCTTCAAACAAGAAGCCGAAGTATTCAAAGTCTTTTAAAATACCTTCGGGATTTGTTCGCATCACAGCGGTAGCAATAGAGGGGTCAACAAAATGCCTTTTTGCAGCAGTTCTGATGGCTGTTTTTGAACGTAATGAAGGTGCCCATGCAGGCAAATCTTCAACCACAAAAATTCGACCCAGTGCATTGATATAGGTACTGATAGTTTTATCTGAAATGCTGATATCTGTGGCTTCAATATCTTTTTTGATAGTTTGGTAACTGGCTGTTGTTGATATGTTTCGGGCTAATGATCTCAGCAATAATCTAACTCTTTCAGGATTTTTTTCTACACCGTCTACCCGCGATACATCTTGATTTATGATGGCTTCCACATAATCCATCGCCATGCGTAATGCAGATACACCTTGTAAGTCTATGCTTGCTGGCCAGCCGCCTCGGCACAAAATATGTGCAATTTTTTCGATGCTTAATTCCGACTCGGAACTAACATCCTCCTGATTGCCGTTGAACAATGCACGTAATGATATTTGCCCATTTGATTCTAAGGACTCAAATAAACTCATTGGTCGCATCTTTAGTCTTGATATTCTACCAGTTCCTGTGTGTGCCGTAACATTATCGGGGGGCACAGCTGAGCCAGTTAAAATAAACTGTCCACGTTCTGCTCTTTGGTCTACTTCAAATCTTACCGCATCCCATAAAACTGGGGCTACCTGCCACTCATCTATTAGCCTTGGTGTTTCACCTTTGAGCAGTAAGGAAGGTTTGGTATCGGCCATGGCTTGGTATGAACGGGCATTATCGGGGTCTTGCATGTAAACCACACTGCCTGCTGCTTTACTAGCAGTGCTGGTTTTGCCACACCATTTAGCACCTTCAATAAGCACGGCACCTGAAGATTGCATTGCTAATTTTAATTCGGCATCACATAACCTTGATAAATAGGGCTTTTTACTCATCTGCATCAGAGTTTATAAAGCACAAATATAGTAAATTACTGGATTTGGCGCAATTTTACTTCCGTGTTTGGCATATTTAAGTTAATTCACTGAAATTTATAATTTAAGTACAACAAAATATTATAATTTTGATACATCATTGTTTTATAATTTTGATTAAAGTAAGATATTATGGCTAGTCCATCAGAAAAGTTAGCCGCATCCCTTGAGGTGCTCAAAGCGCTTCAAGAAAATGGTGAGATTGCTATAAAAAGTAGTTCATTCACTAGAACACACAAAGAGCGATTAGTAAAACATGGGTTTATTAAAGAAGTATAT
>JAPLEO010000078.1 GCA_026391125.1 Bacteroidota bacterium | reverse complement strand
CCGACCCAAACAGATCAAATGGGGTAATATGCTCATCTTCTTAGCTGTATTTGGTATTGCAGCTTATCTTTCTGAAACAGCAACCCGACAAAACTGGCAGAATAGAAAGCCATTCAACTTATTTGAAATGACTTTTCGAAATGGTAGCCTGGTATTTGGAGGGGGCGATGTTTTAATGCCCTTGATGTATGAACAATATGTAACAAGACCAGAAACAAAACAAGTACAAAAATCTGGTCGTGAAGTTTTGAAGATGGATAAAAAAGATTTCCTAACTGGTTCTGGTATTGTGCGCGCCATACCCGGTCCTGTTTTTTCAATAGGGGCATTTACTGGAGGAATGCTATTGGCCGATCAGGGCTCTGGCTTACAATTAATGGGATGTGTAATTGGCACTATTGCAATCTTTTTACCAAGTGCCTTATTGGTACTATTCTTTTTTCCTGTCTGGCATAATTTAAAAAAGTATGCCGTCATTTTTCGATCCTTAGAAGGCATTAATGCTGCGGTAGTTGGGATCATGGCCGGTGCCACCTGTTATTTGATCAAGGATAATTTTTTTTATCCACTGTTGGAAGGGAAGATGGTCGGTTTTATGGAGTTGGGAGTAGTGATCGGTACCTTTCTGTTGCTGAATAGCCACCGCATTCCAGCTCCCTTTATCGTGTTGGGATCATTATTGCTGGGCTGGCTGGTACAGCTTTTTTAAAATTGATGTATATTAGAGTATGAACACACTGGCAATCTATAATCTGAAGGGCGGTGTTGGAAAAACTGCGTCCGCTGTAAATCTGGCTTATTTAGCTGCAAAAGAAGGATATAAAACGCTCATTTGGGACCTCGATCCGCAGGGCTCAGCTTCTTTTTATTTTGGCAGTAAAGCCTCCGTGAAAAATGAATCTAAAAAATTATTGAATGGTGAGTTGGAATTAATATCTGCCATTCAAGAAACGGAATATGAAGGATTGAGTATCATACCTGCTGATCTTTCTGCACGTCATGCAGATGTTTTATTGAGCGACATGAAACAGTCGAAGAAAAAGATCGGATCATTATTATCTACTTTGAAAAAAGATTTTGATCTGGTTATTCTGGATTGTCCTCCTGGAATTTCATTATTGCATGAATCAATTTTTGTTGCAGCCGATTGGATCTTAATGCCAAATATTCCAACTACATTATCGATCAGATCATATGAAACTATCATAGATTATTGTAAAGAAAACGGTGTTGATACTAAAAAAATAAAATGTTTCTTTAGTATGGTAGACCATCGAAAAAATTTGCACCACGAAGTGATGCAAGACTTTTATAAAGACAAGATCTTCTTGAAATGTTATATCCCTTATCTCAGCGATGTAGAAAAAATGGGAATCCAGGAGGCGCCTCTTGAAACCTATGCGCGTAGTAGTTATGCGGCACAATGCTACCGTGATCTTTGGAAAGAGATCAGGAAGAATTGTATTGGTTAAAGATTTTAAGTAATCTTGCTGAATTGTTGAAGAACTAAAAGTCCCCTATGAATAAAAGTTTTAATTCCTGGTATAGTCCAGCCTTGAATAAAGAAATGCCCATCGTTTCTTACGGGCATTATGGATTTGCTTTATTACTGATTCCTACTGCTGCTGCCGACTATTTAGAATACGATCGTTTTCAATTGATCGATGCATTGGCCCCACAAATCAATGCGGGAAAATTGCGTGTATATAGTATTGATAGTATGAACAAAGAAAGTTGGATGAATAATGAGATGGTGCCTGAACACAATAATACAACTAGTCAGGATATCATGATCTATACATGTGGTGCATCATTTGGAGCATTGCATGCGATGAATCTGTTTTTGAAACGCCCAGATATTATTAATGGGGCCATTAGCTTGAGCGGGGTATATAATTTAACAGAATACACCAAGGGCTTTTGGGATGATCAGGTTTTTTATAATAGCCCAGAACATTATATGCCAAGTCTGGAAGACACTTTTTATTTAGATAAGATCAAGGCTAGTCACCATATTCATATTTTTACCGGTAGTGGTGCACATGAAGACCCGGGAGCTGCAAAAAGATTTGCCAGCATATTATATCAAAAAGGTATTTGGTATGATCTAGAAGTTTGGGGCGATGATATTATGCATGATTGGCCAACATGGCGAAAAATGCTTCCTTATATCATTGAGCATAAATTTTAAAGCTGAATTCTGCAAAAACCAAGTTAATTCGATTTGTTGCTCTTGTACTCTGAGCTTACTGTTTTAATATTACAGCTTAATACGAATTTTTGAGAAAAAGGCTACACATTACTGTTTATTTGTTATTGATCTGCACGTTGGTTTTTGTTCAGCATTCAAATGCCCAGTACGTAATTATTAAAGGAAAGGTGTTCGATATTTCGGCACGCAGACCACTGGAAGCAGTTGCTGTTATTAGCACTTCTGGGAGAGGAGCCATCACCGATTCATTGGGGAGATATGAGATTCGGGTTTCGGTAAAAGATTCAATCTGGTTTAGTATGATTGGTAAATCAACAATGAAATATCCAGTTGATACCATTTCAAATACCGAGAGTTTTGATGTAATGATACATGTAAGATCTTTCGATCTGCCAGAAGTAAAAGTTCGGAATAGCTATTACAAACTTGATAGTATACAAAATAGAAAAGATTACGCAAAAATTTTCGATTTCAAAAAACCAGGATTAAGATTGAGCGAAAATCCGGGATACAATCCGGGTGGTGTATCCGTTGGTTTTGATCTGGATGAGATCATCAATATGTTTCGATTTAAAAGAAACAAGAGCTTAGCAAGTTTGCAACAAAGGTTATTGCAACAAGAAGAAGACAAATATATCGACCATCGTTTTAGTATGGCATTTGTAAGAAAGATAACCAAATTAACTTCTCCTGAATTAGAAGAATTTATGAAAGAGTATAGGCCCGATTATGAGCTTGTTCAACGCATGAATGAATTAGAGTTGGGTTATTTTATTGAAAAAAACTTCGAAGAATATCGAAGTAAAAAATACATGAAAGGAGCTCCACGAAAATATTAGAGTCTATTCTTATCCAATGCCTGTATGGCTTTCAAGCTTAACAATTGAATAAGTGGAAGGAGTGCGCCAAACCTAGCATCATTGGTTTTTCCCTGTTTAAATCTTTGATAGATCTGCTGACCAATCACCGCATTCTTGAATAATCCAAATACATAATAGAATAAAATATCAGACACATCACGATGTGTTTTCTCAGCGTAATGATCTACAACTTCTTTTCGAGTTAAGTTACCAGTTAACCAAGTAAGGTTGTAAATTTTTAATACTTCTTCTTCACCTGCTTCGAACCAATAGGCAAGACTTGCACCAAGATCCATCAATGGGTCTCCAACTGTTGTCATTTCCCAATCTAATACACAAATGATATTTGATAATTTGTTTGGATCAAGAATTACATTATCATATTTGTAATCGTTGTGCAATAAAGTTGCAGTTTGTGCACGTGGCGTTTGTTTACTTAACCAATCTGCAATCATATTCATGTTTTCGATGGTGTCGGTCTCTGCATCAAAATATCTTTTCACCCATCCGCTAACTTGCCTGTTTAAATAACCCGCTGGTTTTCCTAATTGGATCAGCCCTGTTTTTTCAATATCAATGGAATGGAGATCAACTAAGTTATCAATGAGTGCCATTGAAATAGCATGCATCTGATCTTTTTCGATTTGCATTTTTGGTGCATTGCCCGCTCTCAGTATCACACCCTTGATTCGCTCCATCATATAAAAAGGTGCCCCAAGAATTTGAGTTGCTTCGCAACAATGAATCACATGCGGCGCTTTTTTGTAATGCGGTTCCAACAAACTGATCACACGAAACTCTCTACCCATATCGTGTGCCGCATGGATTTGTGCACCTGCTGGTGGCATGCGCAATACATATTCTTTATTAGCTGTTTCTAAACAATAAGTCACATTAGAATAACCTCCAGGAAATCTGGTAACGTTTTGAATTGTTCCTATTGTGGGCGCAGCTTCTGCTAAGTATTGGTTCAATGCAGCAAGATCAAATTGCTCGCCCCCTTTTAGCGGTATCGAATGGTCGATTGGTATCATTTTTTCTTTTTGAGATCGAGACCGTATTTTTTTAAAATATGAATGGCAATACTTTGTTTGTGTACTTCATCTGCACCATCCCAAATTCTTGCCCCACGTTCGTGCTGGTATAAATTTGCCAACATGGTTTCATCGGTCAATCCCATACCACCATGCACTTGTATCGCGCGGTCCAATACTTTTAAAAACATATTGGCCACATAAAATTTAATGCCAGAGATCTGGTCTCTCGTTGCTTTTGCGCCTCGCTTATCAATGCTGTCTGCGGTGTTCAAAACCAATAAACGTGCCGCATCAATTTCAACTCGGCTCTCTGCTATGAAACCTTGGATGAATTGTTTTTGTCCGAGCATTACACCCTCTTCCATTTCTCTGCTCACTGCTCTTTTACAAAGTAGGTCCAACGCTTTTTCAGCGATCCCAATCCATCGCATACAATGGTGTATTCTACCCGGACCTAATCGCTCCTGTGCCAAACGAAATCCCATTCCTTCTGTACCAATCAAATTCGTAACGGGTACTCTGCAATTGGTGTACACGATCTCGGCATGACTAGCCCATCCCTCACCTGTTTCACCAAATATTGGAATATTTCTAACCAAATTAAAACCGGGAGTATCAGTTGGCACAATGATCATGCTCGCTCTTTCGTGAGGCGCTGCATCCGGATTAGTTACTGCCATCACTACAGCAAATGCTGCCCCATCTGCAGAGGAGGTGAACCATTTATGTCCATTGATCACATAGTCGTCACCTTCACGAACAGCAGTGGTACCAAGCCTTGTAGGGTTTGAACCGGGATACTCGGGTTCGGTCATAGAAAAACAACTTCTGATCTTTCCTTCTAGAAGCGGATGCAAAAATTTGTCTTTGATACTGTCTGAAGCAAAGCGACTGATTAATTCATAGTTGCCGATATCTGGAGCCTGACAATTAAAAGTGTACTGACCGTAGTAGGGTGCAAGAGACATGATCTCACTTAGCTGACCAAACTCGCACAAGGTTAAACCCAATCCACCTTCTTCTTTCGAAAGGTGCAAACCCCAGAGGCCGAGTTCTTTTACTGTTGCTCTTTTAGCTTCCAGAATTTTTTCGGTTTGTTTGAATGGGCGAATCAAATGATCTTTCTCAAGAGGGATCAATTCTTCTACTACGAACTTGCGCAATTTTGGTTCGAGTTCGCTGATTCTTTCGGTATGAAATATGGTTTCCATAAATATTTTTTAGATCGTTAATCCACCGTCTGCAGTGAATACGGTTCCTGTTGAATATCCTGATGCGCTAGAAGCTAGGAACAGTGCTAGTCCTGCAATTTCTTCTACAGTGCCCATTCTTGAAATGGGCGTTTGTTTTACAAAATGTGCGAGCATTTTTTCGTTCTGCCAAAGTGCTTCAGAGAATTTTGTTTTGATGAGTCCGGGACAGATCGAGTTCACACGAATATTATCAACGCCATATTCTCGAGCAGTAACTTTTGTAAGCATGTTCAATGCTGCTTTAGAAACGGAGTAAATTCCTAATCCCGGATCAGGCCGGATGCCTGCCACAGAACTGATATTAATAATTGATCCACCGCCTCTGGCTTTCATAATGGGATGCACTAGTTTACTCAATTCAAAAGGTGCTTTTACATTTACGCTCATGATCTTATCGAAAGCCCATTCTTCGCAATTATTCACGGGTCCGAAAACTGGATTTGTTGCAGCATTGTTCACAAGAATATCTATGCCGCCATGACTTGCAACAATTTTTGAAATGAGTTCTTTACATGCAGCAACATCACCAGCATTGGCAGCATATCCCACACAATCGCCACCATGCGATCGAATATCTTCAGCAACTTTATCTAAGTCTTCTTGCTTTCTAGAATTGATGACGACTCTTGCACCGCAGGCTGCAAAAAAACGTGCGATCGATTCGCCGATTCCTTTACTCGCTCCAGTGATGAGTGCAACTTTATTTTCTAGACTAAAGATCTGATTGGCATCCATAAAAAATTTTTTTAAAATTTTATTTAACTCTTCGCATCGCTTTTTTCATGGCTTCAAGGAATTGCTCCGTAACTTTTTTTCTAAACCAAACTGGCGCAAGCCTTTTCATCAACCACATTTTATATGCCGCTTTTGGAAGAATAATGTAGAGTTCGTTTTTACCGGCCCGCGTTAAAATTTCTTTTGCCACATCAACCGCTTCCAAACCTGATCTATCAATAAACATCTGTGTGGCTTTCTTAACCAAAGCACCACCACGTGCATATTGGATCACATTGGTTCTGAAATAAGTAGGTTGAATGCAAGAAACTTTAATATTGAAACTCATCAACTCGCCATACAATGTTTCACTGATGGCAACAACAGCGGCTTTGGTCATGTTATAAGCCCCCATAGTAGGAGCACATCCAATCGCTGCAGCACTAGCGGTATTCAATATGTGACCAGATTTTTGCTTTTTCATGGTGGGTATAAAATAGTAGCATCCATATACCACACCTAGTTGATTAATGCCCGTCATCCAATCATAGTTTTCCAATGCATATTCCTCAAAAGCACCGCCATCGCCAACACCTGCATTATTAAATAAAAGATCAATCCCTCCAGCCTGTTCCAAAAAAGCATCAGCCACAGATTTGTATTCCACTTTATCAGAAACGTCTAAATGAAAAGTCATGGCTTTGCCTCCTGATGCTTGAACTTCTGAGGCAGCAGCTGCTAGTTGTTCCATATTGATATCAGACATGCCAATGGTCCAGCCATCTTGCGCCAATTCTAGGGATAGGGCCCTGCCTAGTCCGGATGCAGCACCAGTAATAAAAGCCCTTTTCTCAGGATAAGTTTTCGAGAGTTGATACATATGGCAATTTTTCAATTAGAGTAATGAATTTACGTTCAAAAAAAGCGATTCTTGTTTTTTTATCGAATTATTTAGCGTGTTTAACCATTCATACTTTGTTGAAAGCCAACAGTTAAAATATTTCTATCTTTAATTTCCAAAACTTCAGCCTTTGAAACCAATTTATTTAGCAGCTTTTATGATCCTTTCGGTTGCTGCCTGTAAGAACAAGAAAGAAGAACCCAAGCAGAATCCGGGTCAGCAGTCAGTTGTAGTTGATGTAATTATTGCACATGCCCAAAAAATCAGCAATATAGTAGAGGCCAATGGTACGGTTGTTGCCAATGAATATGCCGAATTGCATCCTGAAGTAAGTGGAAGGGTGGTGTTCTTAGCTATTCCCGAAGGCAAGATGGTTTCTAAAGGAACCGTTTTGGCTAGAATTAACGATGCCGATTTACAGGCACAGATCGCTAAAACCAAAGTATCTCTTCATCTTGCTGAGATCACAGAAGAACGCAATAAAAAATTATTGAGCATCAATGGGATTAATCAGAACGATTATGATATTGCTTTGAATCAGGTGAATAGTTTAAAAGCAGATTTGGCTTATACCCAAACTTTGATTGACAAAACGGTGCTCAAAGCGCCATTTGATGGATTGATGGGATTGCGTTTGATTAGTCCAGGTGCCTATATCACTCCTACCACATTAGTAGCTACGATTCAGCAGGTAAATAAATTGAAGGTCGATTTTACGGTTCCAGAAAATTATAGCAGTCTGATTAAAAAAGGGAAAACAATTGAAGTAGATGTGGAAGGAGGAAAAGCGAAGAGAAGAAAAGCCACCATTTTTGCAACAGAGCCACAGGTGAATACCCTCACAAGAAATTTAAAAGTGCGTGCTTATTTAGAAGGTTCTGCCAATCCTGGTGCTTTTGCCAAAATTTATTTAGAAGCGGGTGAGAATAGTAAAAGTATTATGGTACCAGCGAATGCCATCATTCCAGAAGCAAGAACTAAAAAATTGGTGGTTGTAAAAAATGGCAAATCCACTTTTATGCCTATTACAACTGGCTTAAGAAATACGGGTTCTGTTGAAGTACTTTCTGGAATCAATGAAGGCGATTCAGTAGTAGTGAGTGGTGTACTTTTTACAAGACCGAACGGTAATGTAAAAGTGCGAAAAGTCATGAAATTAGAAGACATGATTAAATAAGTTGAGCCCCATTTTATAAATGCATTTTGATTAGGGAATACCATGAATATATCAGAACTATCATTAAAGAGGCCGGTTCTTGCAACAGTAATGAACATCATGATTGTGTTGTTCGGTGTGGTAGGATTTAGCTTTTTGGCTATTAGAGAATATCCAGCTATTGATCCACCCACCATTAGTGTAAGTACCAATTATACAGGTGCTAATTCTGAGGTCATTGAAAGTCAGATCACAGAACCTCTGGAAAAACAAATCAATGGAATTCCCGGCATTCGAAGTATCAGTTCTTCCAGTTCAATTGGTTCTAGCAATATCACCGTTGAATTTAATTTAGGAGTATCATTAGAAGCAGCAGCGAATGATGTAAGGGATAAAGTGAGTCAGTCTATTCGTAACCTTCCACAAGATATTGATGCACCGCCCGTGGTCACCAAGTCTGATGCTAATAGCGATTTCATTATTTTCATGGCCATTCAAAGTAGATCGAAAGGATTACTGGAATTGAGTGAATATGCAGAGAATGTGTTGCAGGAAAGATTTCAAACCATCAATGAAGTAAGTGCGGTGCAGATCCGTGGTCAGAAACGACCGTCTATGCGCATCTGGATCAGGCCCGATAAATTGAGTGCCTATGGCATTGCATTCAATGATATTCAAACCGCATTGAATAAAGAGAACGTAGAATTACCAGCTGGTAAAATTTATGGTAATAATACAGAACTGATCATTCGTACACTTGGAAAATTAACTACCGAAAAACAGTTTTCTGATTTAATTCTTAAAGAAGATGCAACTGGTATTGTAAGATTATCGGATGTTGCAAAAGTAGAATTAGGACCAGAGCAAGAAGAGTTCGGTTGGAAATATAATGGGGTACCCGCAGTTGGTATTTCCATTACGCCGCAGCCTGGTGCTAACTATATTCGTATTTCAGATGAGTTTAATAAAAGGCTTGAGCAAATTAAAAAAGGAAACAAAACAGATATAGAGTTTAATATCTTAATCGACAATACTAAGAATATCCGTCGTTCATTGGCTGAAGTTCAAGAGACTTTAATCATTTCTTTGAGTTTGGTTGTAATGGTTATTTTCTTTTTCTTCCGAAACTGGTTGATTGCAATTCGTCCGCTGATTGATATTCCCATTTCTTTGATTGCCACTTTCTTTATCATGTATATTGGTGGTTTTTCAATTAACGTGTTAACCTTACTTGGAATCGTATTGGCTACAGGGCTGGTGGTAGATGATGGAATTGTGGTCACGGAAAATATTTTCCGAAAACTCGAGAGTGGATTGCCTATTCGGAAAGCTGCATTAGAAGGAAGTAAAGAAATTTTCTTCGCGGTACTCTCCACATCCATCACATTAGCGGTTGTATTTCTTCCAGTAATTTTCTTGCAAGGATTCGTAGGAAGTTTGTTCCGCGAATTTGGGATTGTTGTTGCCTGTGCTGTATTGATTTCTGCATTTGTATCACTTACCATCACGCCGGTCTTGAATGTGTTCTTGAACAAGAAAGACATGGGTCATGGAAAATTCTACGAAAAAACAGAGCCCTTTTTTAGAGGGATGGAAAATGGCTATAAGTCATTACTTACCGGGTTTATAAAAATCAGATGGATGGCTTGGGTGATAGTAGCGATCTGTATTGGAATTATTTATTTTATTGGTAAGGATATTCAGAGTGAGATTGCGCCTATGGAAGATAAGAGCAGTATTCGTTTATCGATGACTGCGCCAGAAGGAACCAGTTACGATAAGATGCAAGGAATCTCAGATGCAGTTACAAATTATTTGAGCGATTCGGTAAAAGAGCGCGACTTTGTATTCAGTGCTACTCCAGGTTTTGGAGGTAATGGATCAAATGCAGCTAGTGGTAGGATTGGATTAGTATTGCCTGAGTTTAGAAAAAGGACACAGAACGAGATCGCAAATGATTTGAATAAAAAGTTAACCAGGTTTAATGATGCGCGGATCTTTGCAGTACAAGAGCAAACTATTTCAGTTGGGTTGGCATCAAGGGGTTCATTGCCTGTTCAGTTTATTGTACAGAATTTGGACTTCGAAAAAATTAAAGCGGCCATTCCAAAATTTTTGGAGGAAGCAAGAAAGGATAAGACCTTCCAGAATGTGGATGTGAATTTGAAATTCAATAAACCCGAATTACAATTAACTATCGATCGTATCAAAGCCAAAGATCTTGGACTAACAACTACTGATGTTGCAGCTGTGGTGCAATCTGCATTCAGTGGTGCAAGAGCAGCTTACTTTATTATGAATGGGAAACAGTACCAGGTAATCAACCAGGTTGAACGCCCAGATAGAAGTGACCCACTTGATATTGAAAAATTATACGTAAGAAATAATCGTGGCGATAATATTCCATTAACTGCTGTTGTGAGGTTAGAAGAGAATAGTAACCCGCCAACTCTGTACCACTTTAATCGTTTCAAAGCTGCAACCATTTCAGCATCTTTAGCAGAAGGAAAAACAATCGGAGACGGTGTAAAAGTGATGCAGGAAATTGGTAACCGGGTATTGGATGAATCTTTCCAAACAGATTTGAGTGGTCCGTCCAGAGACTTTGTTGAAAGTTCTTCCAATACAAGTTTTGCATTGGCATTAGCACTGGTACTGATTTATTTGGTATTGGCTGCGCAGTTCGAAAGTTTCAAAGATCCGTTTACAATCATGCTCACGGTACCGTTGGCAATTGCTGGTGCTTTGTTAAGTCTTTGGATTTTCGATCAAACTATTAATATCTTTTCTCAGATCGGAGTGATCATGCTGATCGGGTTGGTAACCAAGAATGGAATTTTAATTGTAGAATTTGCGAATCAGAAAAGAGGACATGGGTTTAATAAGCGCGCTGCAGTTATTGAAGCGGCTACGCAACGTTTAAGACCTATTTTAATGACGAGTTTAGCAACCGCACTAGGTGCATTACCCATTGCATTAAGTTTGGGTGCTGCTAGTACCAGTCGTATGCCGTTGGGGATTGTAATTGTGGGTGGACTTCTATTTTCATTGATCCTAACCTTATTTGTAATTCCAGCTGTGTACACTTTTATCTCTGGGAAACACGAAGCGGAGAAATTAGAAATAACAGATTAACTAATTGTTCTAACATCGAAGGTCCTCCAAGAGAATTATTTTCATGGGGGACTTTTTTGTTTAATGATATTTATTAGTTTTTTATCGTTCAACTGTCAATAACTTTGCATTTCAAATTTTGAATATGAGCAATTCAATAGCAGATATCAGAAAGGATTATCGAATGAAGTCGTTAATGGAATTAGATGCCGCAATTGATCCATTTGCACAATTTGGGCATTGGTGGTTAGAGGCTGTGGAAAGTAAAATTGATGAAGTAAATGCCATGACTTTAGCAACTGCTTCGGCTGATGGATTTCCTTCTGCAAGAATTGTGTTGTTGAAAGGATATGACAGAAATGGGTTTGTTTTCTTCACTAATTATAATAGTCAAAAAGGACAAGACATAGCAGCCAATCCAAAAGCCTGTTTACTTTTTTTCTGGAAAGAATTAGAGCGTCAGGTACGCATCGATGGAAGTATTGAAAAGATCAGTGCAAAAGATAGTGAAGAATATTTTCAGTCGCGCCCAGTAGGCAGCAGAATTGGTGCATGGTGTTCACCGCAGAGTTCGGTAATTCCAGATCGTTCTTTGCTCGACAAAAACGTAGAATTTTATTCCAATAAATTTAATGCACAAGAAGTACCTCGTCCCGATCATTGGGGTGGCTACATTGTAAAGCCCACCGCCATCGAATTCTGGCAGGGTAGAAGTTCCCGTTTGCACGATCGTTTACGTTACAGCAAAATTGCTGATAACTGGAAGATTGAAAGGTTGGCGCCTTAGGTTTAATTGGATATTTGATGTACACAATAAGTATTGCTTAGAAACATTTAATTTATGCATTAAATAATAGGTTTCTTAGATTTGTATGTCATGGAGAAGGTTTTAGCACTCATACAACAATATCAATCACTAAATTTTGAAACCATCATTGATTATGAAAAGTTCAATGACTATGCCATTGTGCACCATTCTTCTAGCATTGAGGGTTCTACGCTAACAGTTAATGAAACCAGACTTCTTTTAGAGGAAGATATTACGCCTAAAGGCAAACCACTTTCTCATACACTTATGACCAAGGACCACTATGTTGCTTTAAAATTTGTATTAGACGAGGCGGCAAGTTCAAACCCAATAAAACCCTCATTCATTAATAGCATTAACGCTTTGGTGATGAAAAATACAGGTGGGATTTATAATACTATTCTAGGGCAGGTAGATGCTTCAAAAGGGGAATATAGAAAAGGAAATGTAAGCGCAGGTTCAACCTATTTTCCTTCTTATGATAAAGTAATTTCTTTAACCACCGAACTTCTAAACCAACTTAATCAAAAGCTTTTAACAGTCAAATCAGATACTGAAATCCTTGAATTATCTTTTGCTGCGCATTTTAATCTTGTATCGATTCATCCATTTTATGATGGTAATGGAAGAACTAGCCGTTTGTTAATGAACTACATTCAACGAAGATTTAAATTACCATTGGCAATTGTTTACAAAGAAGATAAAGCAGAATACTTTAACGCATTACAAGAATCTAGAAAATTAGAGAATATAGCACCCTTTAATTTATTCATGTATCAGCAATATGAAAAATATTTAGTAGAAGAAATCAATCAATATCAAGAGATTGATAAGAAGGAAACTCAAAATAAGGGTTTATCTTTTCTTTTCTAGTTAACACCAATCCACTATCATCGCTAAACTCATTATTCTGTAATTTCTTGCCTATATATTTATACCAGTTCTCCAGCACTTTCCAGCATACTAAGAATAAAAGCCTGCCATTTTTAACCCAAATCCTAACTGGCCGAACTTTGGGGAAGCTTACAACTTCATTTTATATAATCCGTAATAAAATCATCTAACATAGAAAATAAAACAGTTAAAAAATTATTTTCTCGTATTTTACTATGCCTGTAGTATTTTAATAGAAAACCAGTTTTGAAATTGGATAGCTAATAATATTAAATATTCTTAATCTTTTGTTGTTTTCGCTATCTGTACATCCATCCGATGAATCCATATAGGATAAGTATCTCAATACAACTAAGTACAATGGAAAATGTGTCTGTTATCTTCAACTTCTTTAATAATAGAAAGCTTATAATTAAGTGGGCAATTATAAAAATAATATATAATCGCCATGACGCAGCCTTATAGTTATTGTTAGAACCATAGCCCGCTAAAAATCCACAAAGAAAATATAAAATAATCAGGAATATAAATAGTACAAGGTTAATTAAAATGGCTTTTACTGAATTACTCATTGCTGAATTGTTACTTTTATACCATAGTGTTGCATGGTGTTAATAAAATTATTTATCAAATTCTTATTATTTCCTTTACTGCTTGCAAACGCCTTTGTAAATGCTGTTATATCTTTTACAAATGAACTTGTTGAGTGTGGGCCAAATGGACCGCCTGCTGTTTCCTTGCTTGTAAAATTTGCTTTCGATCCCCGCATACCAGCGCCAGAAAGAAAATCATTTTCATGATGTAGAGAATAAGAATTTGCTCCATCAGGTGCTGAAGTTCCGTCTGCTTCATTAGGAGCCATGTTAAAAACCAAGTCAATTACACTTTGTGGGTCAGCGAACTGATCTGCGTTCTTTTGTATCAGTTCCATTAATGCTTCAGTGTAACCTGCTCCAAATGCAGCACCACGACTATGTGTATAGATTTGTATCTTCTCAGTAATTTTATTTGTTTTAGGATCTCTAGAAAGTCTTGCCAAGATGCTATTAAAATCATCCCTCCCAGATTGATATCCAGCTTTTCTTCTACTTTCCGATGAGTTGCCTTTTGTATAACCTCCGTTTTGGATTGCACCCCACTCATCGTAATCTCCTTTAGAGCCCGCCCATTCATGCTGCCTAAATCTATCTCCATCAACAAACATCATATTACTACTATTAGGAATGCCTGAACTTTTTATAGCTTCAATTACACCTCTATCCCAATACAAAGAGTTGCCACGTTGACCTTCAGCAGTTACTCTGCCATTTATTAATATAGCGAGTTCTCCATCGGGATCAGTATAAATTATAGGATTGTTATAACAGTAAGTAAATGGCGAAGACATTTCCAACAAATCAGCTTTTGGATCTAACACCCACCATCTGCCAAGTTGTGGATCCTGCATTCGTTTACCGTAATCGTACAAATCTAATCCACTACCATCGCTGAACTCCTTGCTCTGTAACTCTTTGCCATTGTACTTGTTTCTGTTCTCTATTTTCCCCGCCGACTTCGAACTAATCCCTGCCATTGTAAGCCCAAATGGATAATGATGCGTCTCTTCCAGCAACCATATTTCTTGATTACTTAATTTCTAACGGTACAGCCTTTTTAAATTCGGTAAAAATATCAGTCCTATCGCTATCTACTTTACCCACGGGAATTCCATTTGCATCTACAATATAAGAGATCTCTTTATTCAATTTCAAGTCTTCATCAGTTTTAATATTTAATATACCATCTTTATAAGTGTATTGTTTTTCTACAACATTAATTCTTCTATCTTGAAAAGTATACTGAATTCTGATTTGACCAGTTTCACCAAAAATATGGATTGCACATTCTACGATTTTACCTCTGAAGTATTTTGCTTTAACTGTTGCCCCTTCAGCACTTATTCCCTCAATACTATATTCAATAATTGTATCTCTCACAGGAATTAGTTTTGCATAAGATAACTCAATAGAATCGTCTTTTTTCTCTGATGTGGAATTTGTATCAGAGCTACAATATGTACAGATAATACCCACTAATACAATAACTATTAATACTTTCATGCTTATTGTTTTAATATTGGCAAGCCTTTTGAATCCTTCGGCAATCCTTTTATGTCTTTAAGGCTTTTGCCAAAAAGCATTTGAAAATGAGGTTTATCTTTAAATCCTTTCCAATCTCCTCCCCATTCAAAACCTAGTGATTTCCCAATTTCTGTAAGAGTTTTATAATCAAGATTATAATCTGCCTTGCCATTAGTAATTCCCACAATATCAAATGCTAATCCAAAATTGTGATTGCTCTCTCCACCTTTCGATTTTGTTACAATATCCCCAGGAGTAGTTCTACCCTGAGCATAAATAGCATCCTGTTCCTCATATGTTCTAAATCCTTGTGCTATTCGAATTGATGTACCATCCAATTCATCATTAGCCAGCTTAACAAATTCTGTGGCTTTCATTCTTAATGCAGGATGTAAACTTTGAATTCGTTGATCCGTTGGCGCATCGCCTGTTACGAAGGCCTCCTGCACAGTTCCTAAATAATCAGATTTTGATATTATATCTTTTGAATGCGTTTCACTCAACTTTCCACCCCAATTAACCGTCTTATTATCAAACTTGGCAACAAAGTTTGTTTTCAATTGGTATACTTTATTGTCGTCTTTTCCATCATTCCCTAAATATGTTCCTTGCCCATCGTAGAAGTCTGCAAACATTCCATCTGGGTCTATAAATCTGATTGGATTATTGAGTGCATAAGTGTATGGTGACCACCTTCTATCTAACTCACTTAATGGGTCTATACTCCACCACTTGCCCAATTGCGGGTCTTGTACCCTGGCACCATAATCATATAACTCTAATCCACTTCCATCACTAAACTCTTTATTCTGAAACTCTTTTCCATTGAATTTAAACTTGTTCTCCACCTTCCCCGCCGCCTTGGAACTAATCCCCGCCATTGTAAGCCCAAATGGATAATAGTGTGTTTCTTCCAATAGTGGCCCACGAGTTAATGAAACTTGTAAATTATCAAAGAACACGTCTAATTGACTCTCATTACTAACGTACACATAAATGTACCCATTTTTTGTAATTTCTCTATTCGTTATCTGATGTGTTTTAAATACTTGATCCCCATCAACTTGGTCAAAGCGGCTATTTCTTTATATACTCAATTTTAACTACCTCCCATGCTTTATTATGTTGATTTAAAGTATAAATTATTTTATTAATGCTATCTTCTGGATGTATTGATTCAAAAACGACTTCAGCATTTTCTCTATTTTGTTCTTCTTTAATAATATAATTATAATACTTAAAATTGTTGGAGAACTTTTTATCCTTACCAATATTGTAAAAAAATAGTGTTTTGTTCTTCCATGCTTGCTCTGCCGACAATGTATCAATATTACTGGAATAGACTTTCTCTATATCAATATATTTTTTCGCCTCCTCAAAGTTCGCAAGAGATTCAGCAGAAATTAATTTTATTACTATTGCTAGCGGCGATTCTAGTTGAGTCATTTTACTATTACAAGATACCAATACCATTAAAACCAAACTAAAGAATATACTCTTTGCATTCTTCATAATTATTGTTTTAGTAGTTATTTTCCAAAGTACTTTAGATAAGGCAATGCTGTTACATTTTTGGGGCCTTTTATGTTTTGAGCTCCTTTTACTTGCAAGGCTGCATTGTAAAGATTGTTGGGGGCTACGGTATTAGCCTTATTATACATCATGTTCAATGGAAAGCCAGGTATTATAACTTGACTTGCATTTATTTTTTGATTGAGTGCTGCATTCAAAACATTTTGTGCAAAGGATGAACAGTTGTTATTGCATGCATTGTATGGAGTCTTTCCTTTAATCTCTGCATTCGCTTTGTCCTTTGCTACATTGTCTTGTGACATTGTTGTAGTTATTTTAACTATCCCATCTGCAGACCGTCCCTCTGGACTTACATTTCCATTTCTATGTGTAGTAGGGTCGTTACTAGTAAGCTCGGAAAGACTATTAATTTTTATCCCAGAAGAATAATCAGACTTTACATCACTCTGCAATTCTGTATTTCCTACTGGGTCTTTAGGCCACAAATCAAAGTAAGTGAATGTTCCATCCTTTACCCATTCTTTGACTGCATTGCCATCCTTATCTTTTATTACATTTCCATCTTTATCATTCTTATCAACTTGCTTATAATTATCAATGGCAATTCCGGAATGACCAGTTTCTGCATCTTCACCATTTTTACCTTTTTCTTTAGAAAACCATACCATTAAGTAAATGTCATTACCGTCAGGGTCTATTACATTTGCTGGGTTATTTAAGGCATAGTTGTATGGAGAATATGAACGATAGTTATCTGCAGAATTATCTATGTTATTCCATCTACCTAATTGTGGATCGTAATTTCTAGCACCATAATCATACAATTCCAATCCACTACCATCACTAAACTCTTTATTCTGTAACTCTTTTCCATTGAATTTGTATTTATTCTCCACCTTCCCCGCCGCCTTCGAACTAATCCCTGCCATTGTAAGCCCAAATGGTTAATAATATTATTTGCTAAATGTCAAAAGAGCAAGCGATTTCAAAGACCTAGTTCTTAGCTATAATTACAACAAATATCCAGGGTATTATTAGAACAACTAATACAAAAAAACCTTTTGTGAGTTTTGTGTAAGTAGATTCTTCTTTCCATTGATTTTCAAATTCAGAATATTTATTCCTATACTTAAACCAATTTATCAACAAAAGGAACAAAAAAAGAGCAACTGCGATATAAGCAACTATTTTCGTGTTTCCTTTTGCAATTATTTCCAATTTACTATTTACAATTCTTTCCGTAATTAAAAATAATTCTGAAATAATTAGACATTGAATCATACTTACTCCAATCAATGCAGTGATGCCATTTTCTCCGTCCCATTTAATATAAAACTTAGCAAGTCTATAATAGATATAATCAAAAAAGAATCCTTTCATATCTCTTCTATTTTTTATCAATCTGAAAACCAATTCGATCAGTTATGCTTGTTCCAGTAATTAATGAAACTGCGATATCAGAAACACTATAAGCTATACCTACTGGACCTAAAAAAGCTGTAGCTAGTCCAATTCCAACTTTTGCCAAATCACCATTTGATAAATGGCCATCTCTGGCACCTTCAACTCCTGTAAATATGGCTGATGCAACTCCAAAAACCTTCCCAGCAACTCCAACAATTTTAATAGCTCCTTGTATTTCTGATACAGCAGATCCAGAAGAAAGTACTTTTTGACCCCTTAAAACCATTTCAGATATTCCTACTTCTGCACCAAGTTCTCCTGCAGTTGAAGAAATTGACATCATATCTGATTTGGGGGCGGCACTAGGTTCATTATTCGCTAGATCTGAATTTGTAACCGCTGCTTTGCCCACAACATTTCCATTAACATCCGTTGCTGTACCATTATCATTAAGCACATAAGGTTGAACTTTCCCGTTCGCATCAGTATAGCCCCTCTCTACAACTCCATTTTTTCCAACATATTCTACATTTGTATTTTTCTGATGTCCATTGCCGTCTTTCCCGGCTTTTGCAGCCCATGCATCTGCACTTTTTTGATCATGTACTTCTTCAACCCAGTCTGTATGAGATTGATCATGCTCGTCTTTATAATGTACCCAGTCTTTTGCAGACATTCCATCAGGGTCAATAAAACGGAGTGGATTATTATAGGCATAATTATATGGATTCCATCTACGAGATAATTCAGCTTTAGCGTCTATAGTATGCCATCTACCTAATTGTGGATCGTAATTTCTCGCCCCATAATCATACAATTCTAACCCACTTCCATCGGAGAACTCCTTATTCTGTAATTCTTTGCCATTGTATTTAAACTTATTCTCCACCTTCCCCGCCGCCTTCGAACTTATCCCCGCCATTGTAAGCCCAAATGGATAATAACAACCATACCTTTTTTGATGCAACTTCAAAAACGCCCCACTCGCAAATGCATCACTCAAAGAACTATTTCTATGCCTTCAAAATAACCGTTTTATTTTTCAATTGAAAAGAAAAAATCATCATCATCGTTACGGATGTATAAAAACATATTCTACTGATTGTTGAAATTCCGGAGGCCCTATCTATAATATTCGGGTTGCATCAGACCACTATATGAATTGATGATCAGTACTTTTTCTGGTCAATCGAAACAGGAATACCTTGCTAAGAAAGTCGGATTTTCCACTACATATAATCTATAATAAATCGAGAATTTTTTCTGAACTCGCTTTCTCCTTCATAATTTGGAACATTTATCCATTCTTTAGAAATCTTATTTAGTATGCCCTTAATTTCTATACAATCTATTTCGCTCTCATTTTTTAAAAAATTTTGTGAATCGGTTATTGCCAATACATAATCGTTTGCATCAAGCCAAGAAAGGTCATTCATAAGTTCAAGAAAAGAGTTCATATTTCCGGAATAATAATTTGGGAATTTGAATGCATTGCTAACTTCCTTCATAAAATTTTTCAAAACTTGTATTTTATTTCCAGCTATAATCCCAACATAAGTTGTTGTAGGATTTAACTGATATTGGATAAACACCCTTTCTTTTATTTCTTGATTATTCATGTTATTTTACTTAATTTCAGTAAAAGTTGAGTAGTGCGAATTGGTATAATATGATTTTCCATTATTTCCAATAACAACTCTTTCACTACCACGATTTTGTCCTTGAACATAAGGGTTTACATCATACTCTTTATATGTAATAAGATTACCAGATGCATCACGTTGAGGCAAAACTTGCCCACCTTCTCTACCATCATTACTAAAGGTTCGTCCCCCTCTATAACCTGGTTGTGCAGCTCCATTCCTCGAACTGGCATAGTCGACAACATCTCTTGCAGTCTCAGGAATATTGTCATAGGCAGATGATTTAATAAAAAACTTAGCCAGCACTCCCCAAAATCCTCTTCCTACCATTAATCCAAATGCAAAATCTGCTGCATCCATTCCCACCCCTTCAGGGTGTAGTGCTGAAAACCCTTTTTTCTTGAACTCCTTTTCTGTTTCTCCTTTTGCGGCTATAATTGGTTTACTACCATCTACGCTCACAACATCAAAATCATCATTAGTTTTAGTAACTACAACTTCTTTAGTTTTGGTATTAACGTTAACAATATCATCAGCTTTCTTATTAGAAATACTATTCAGAAATGCTGATATCTCTCCAAAATCGCTTGTCGTTGCATTGCCATTGGCATCATATGACCACATACCATCTGGATCAATAAATCTGATTGGATTATTTAGAGCGTATGTATATGGAGACCATCTTCTACTTACCTCACTAAGTGGGTCAATCCCATGCCATCTCCCTATCTGCGGGTCTTGAATCCTCGCCCCATAGTCGTAGAGTTCTAATCCGCTACCATCGCTGAACTCTTTATTCTGTAACTCTTTGCCATTGTATTTAAACTTATTCTCCAACTTCCCCGCCGCCTTCGAACTAATCCCTGCCATTGTAAGCCCAAATGGAT
>JAPLEO010000077.1 GCA_026391125.1 Bacteroidota bacterium | reverse complement strand
GTAAAGTCCCATGGATTTTTTGTAGCAGTAGGATAATCTTTTAGATGCACTACATCATTGCCTCTTTCTAATAATAAAGTTTTTAACCCTTTTTCGCATAACTCTTTTGCAGCCCAGCCGCCACTTATTCCAGAACCAATTACAATGGCGTCAAAATAGTAATTATCGTTTGGCATGTATTAAAATTCAACTCTAATATAATTATTTAAGCGCAGTTAATAAAAAGGCATAAACATATCAAGTTTGAGTAATTTATGATTTACCTTTAGAACTCTCTCTTAATTAAATTTAAAAACATGAAAAAGATCCTATTTATTCTATTCTCTTTAATTTTTGCTACTTCCCTATTTGCTCAAAAAGAAGAAGCGATTGCATGGCAAGAATTAAAAGATTTTCACGACATGGTTAGTCCTATTTATCACAATGCAGAAAAAGGAAATTATGCTACTGTAAGGGATAGCTCAAAATTGCTCTTAAAAAGAGCCCAAACATTAAATAAAGCAAGTTTGCCTGATGGTCTAAATAAAACCACTTTCAAATCACTAACAAAAAAACTAGTTGCAGACACCAAAGAAGTGAATGAAGCGGTGAAAGCTAAAAAAACAGATGCTGAAATAAAACCACTTTTGCATCAAGTGCATGAAGATTTTCATGAAATCTTGGAAAAATCTGAAGCTGGGAAAAAGTGATTTGAAAACAGTAACACTTAATCTGATTAGATGTATTAATTAGAAAAAAAAAGGAACCCTATTAATTTAGAGTTCCTTTTTTCTTTTAAATTGAAATTATTTAATTGACAGGATAATATCCAAATTTTCCCAGCTTAATACAATCCCTTTACCAGTAACAGTATACAATAATGATTCTTTGAATTCTTTTGATTTTTTGGCAGCTGCTTGCCCTCTCAAAACTTCTTTGGTTTTATCAAAAGTGGTACTACCATCATGATTCATTCCTGGTTGTCCTGTTTGAGAACTAAAAATTACAGTACATTTCTTTTCTGTAGGGATCATGTAAATGGTATACTTGCCAGCAGTAAGCACTTTGCCAGCAATCTTAACATCTTTGTCCACTTCTATTTGAGTGGCATTGTTTGCTCCAGCTCTCCATATACTATCAAAGGGAACTAAACCTCCCCAGATCTTCCTATCCCTTACAGATGGACTAGAATACTTAATAGTAATGTTTGCACCACTTTTTATGGTGCCTGTTGCTGTTGCGGCAGGGCTTTTAGGTGTTGGCGCAGTTTGAGCATTAACTATATTTAATGCAAATAAAAAGGATACGGAGAGCAATAATTGCTTGGTAAAGGATTTGTTCATATTATTCATTTTCATTTAAAATATTTAAAGTTTATCACCAAAATAATGGCATACGCTCTATCGCAATGGTACGATTATATTCTTTTAGATCGACTTACTAATCCCATATTCCAAACCCCTCAATTCAGCTAAGCCTTTTAATCTTCCGATTGCAGAGTATCCTGGATACGTTTTTTTGTGTAGATCGTCTAACATTTGATGGCCATGATCTGGGCGCATGGGGATTGAAACTCCTCTCCTTTTCATTTCAATAAGTAAAGCTTTAATTACACCATACATATCTACGTCTCCATACAAATGATCAGCTTCATAGAAATTACCTTCTGCATCACGCTTTGTACTTCTTAAATGAATGAAATGAATGCTTTCACCAAATCGCTGAATGATTTTTACAAGATCATTATCTGCTCTTACGCCTAATGAACCAGTACAATAACACAAGCCATTCGCTGGCGATTCCATGCATTGTAATATTTCTTCCAGATCTTTTTCGGTACTAACAATTCTAGGCAAGCCTAATAAAGGATAGGGCGGATCATCAGGATGTATCGCCATTTGTAATCCATTGGCTTCAGCTACAGGCACCACTTGTTGTAAGAAATAAAACAAATGTTGTTTCAATTGCTTCACATCAATATGAGCGTAATTTTTTAGTGCAGCTAAAATTTGCTCAGGCGTAAATCGTTCTTCACTTCCCGGCAATCCCAATAAGGCATTTGTGTAAAGCACCTCTTTTTCTTGCTCAGATAAAGATGCATATCTAGTGGTTGCAGATTCAATTTCTTTGGAAGTATAATCTTTCTCTGCATTTGGACGATTTAAAATAAAAAGGTCAAATGCAATAAATGCGGCTTTTTCAAAACGTAAAGCGCGACTTTTATTAGGCAGCTCGAAAGAAATATCTGTTCTCATCCAATCAAGAATGGGCATGAAATTATAGGTTACTACTTTTAACCCACAAGCTGCCACATTTTGCAAACTCGTTTTATAATTTTCAATGTGCAACAAGAAGTTACCTGTTTGCTTTTTGATATCCTCACTAACTGGCAGGCTTTCAATCACAGTCCAAGTCATTCCAGCTTCTTCAATCACATTTTTCCGCAGATTGATTTCTTCAATGGTCCAAACTTCCCCAACAGGTATATGATGTAATGCTGTAACAACGCCAATGCACCCAGCCTGACGTATATCTAATAAACTCACTGGATCATTGGGTCCGAACCAGCGCATTGTTTGATGCATGAACATGTGGTTGAATTAATTGAATTATGTTAAATAATATTTCTCAAGATTAATTATATTTAGTCAACTTATTATTCAAAAGCTATGCCATATTTAAAGCTGACAGTATCATTTGCACTAATTCTTTTATTCAGTAAATGTACAGTTTCAAAAAAAAATACAGAAACAAATAGTTTGAAGAAAGCCTATAAAAATAGTTTTTTCATTGGAACAGCTATGAATAAGGCGCAAATAGAAGAGAAAGAACCAAATGCTACCTTATTAATTCCAAAAGAATTTAGTGCAATTACTCCTGAAAATATTATGAAGAGTGCAATCATACATCCCAAATGGGATGTCTATGATTTTGATCTTGCTGATAAATTAGTTGCTTATGGGAAAAAATATAACATTCCAGTTTTCGGTCACACACTTATTTGGCATAGCCAATTACCTGAGTTTGTTTTGCATATAAATAATGCAGATAGTTTAAAACTATTTTTTGAATCCCATATTAAAACAGTAGCATCTAGATATGATGGAAAGGTCTATTCTTGGGATGTTGTAAACGAAGCCTTGAATGAGGATGGCAGTATGCGTAATTCCATTTTTTTACAAAAATTAGGACCAGAATATGTTGTTGAAGCATTTAAAATAGCACAAAAAGCAGCTCCCAACACCGAATTATATTATAATGATTATAATATTGAACAACCCAAAAAAAGAGATGGGGCAATTGCTCTCATAAAAAGAATTCAGGCAGCTGGTGTTAGAATTGATGGTATTGGTATTCAAGGACATTGGCGCGCAGATAAAATCCCTTTAAAGGAAATTGAAGCAAGTATACAAGCATTTTCTAAGCTTGGTATTAAAGTAATGTTCACCGAATTGGATTTAACTGTTCTTCCAAACCCTTGGGATGTAAATACGGCAGATGTTAACTTAAAAGCCGAGAACAATGCCTATTTCAATCCATATCCTAACAACTTGCCAGATTCTGTACAACAAATATTTACTAAGGGTTATTCAGATTTATTTTCATTGTTTTTGAAATACAAAAAAGAAGTCACACGTGTAACATTTTGGGGATTGAATGACGGGCAATCTTGGCTAAATAATTGGCCGATAAAAGGAAGAACTAATTATCCTTTAATTTTCGATAGAAATTTCAAACCTAAAGGAGCTTATTATAAGATACTTGAGCTACCAACCAGATAAAATAACGTTTCAATCATGCATTCTAACAATAAAAAATAATGAGCACTAACGAATCACAAAAGCTTTCAGTTATTGAAAAAATTGGTTACAGTTTAGGTGACCTTGCTGCTAATTTGATTTTCCAAACATTGATGGCATTTCTAGCATTTTTCTATACGGATATTTATAAAATTCCCCCAGAAAAAGCTAGTTTGGTCATCTTGATTGGTGGGATAGTTGGTGCCTGTTTTAATATCATCATGGGTGCAATAGCAGATCGTACAAATACCAGATGGGGCAAGTTTCGTCCATGGGTTTTATGGACAGCAATACCTTTTGGTGTGATAGCGCTACTTGCATTTTCAACACCCAATTTTAGTGAGACCGGAAAAGTGATCTATGCGTTTATTACATATTTCTTATTGGTAATTGTGTATTCTGCAAATAACCTTCCCTACTCTGCTTTAAGTGGCGTTCTTACTGGCGATATGAAAGAAAGAAACAGTTTATCTTCTTATCGTTTTGTAGCAGTGATGGTTGCACAATTTATCATTCAGGTTTTGCTGTTGCCACTAGCAATAGCAGTTGGCCATGGCGATAAAGCAGCTGGATTTGAAAAAGTGATGTTTGTATTTGCCATTACAGGAATTGTTTGTTTCTTAATTACTTTTTTAACAACCAAGGAAAGAATAGTCCCCCCTGTTGAGCAAAAAACACCAGTATCGCAAGACCTTGCCGACTTAACAAAAAATAAGCCCTGGATTATCATGCTTTCATTAACGATCTTAGTATTTATTACCCTTTCGATGAAAGGGGGTATGAATATTTATTATTTAAAGAATTATTTAACTGAAGCAAGTGAAACTTCCTTTTTAGATTCCATTGGATTTAATAACTTTTTAAACAGCCTAAGTAATTTATTTGGCAAAGAAGCATTTGAACAATTTTATAAACCAGGTAGCGCACCCTATGCAGTTTCAAGTATTGTAGGAGCCTGCAGCACCATCGCCATGATTATTGGAATTTTCTTTTCCAAACCATTTGCTGATAAATATGGTAAAAGAAATGTTTTTGGCATATTCCTATCTCTTTCAGCCCTTTGTTTAATTACGATCAATTTTTATCCCAATTCATATGTGGGTCCATTTGTGATCATGCAAACCCTACACGGTTTTATTTATGGCATAACCATCCCGCTTCTTTGGGCTATGATTGCTGACGTAGCAGATTATAGTGAATGGAAAAACAATCGCAGAGCCACAGCCATCATATTTTCAGCCATGATCTTTGGTTTGAAATTTGGGTTAAGTGTTGGAGGCGCATTAAGTGCGTGGCTATTAGGGGTTTTTGGCTATAATGCTGATGTAGCAATTCAAACAGATTCTGCCATTAACGGCATTAGAATTTTAGCAACAATCGTACCCGGACTAATATTTATAGTTGGAGCCGGTTTGCTATTCTGGTATTCGATTGATAAAAAAATGGAACTTCAAATTGAAAGGGATTTAAAAAATAAAAGAAACCAATAGTTACACAAAATCTTTACTATGCCAGAAGAAAGTGTTGACCATATAGATTTTGAAGCTTTGCTCAAAAATGCCATTTCACCACCTTTAGTAAAACACATTTTTACTGCAGATCCCTCTGCCCATGTTTTTAATGGGAAAATATACATATATCCATCACATGATATTGATGCAGGTGATGCATTTGACGATTTAGGTAGCCATTTTGCAATGGAGGATTATCATATACTTTCAATGGATGCTCCTACTGATACAATTGCAATTGATAACGGAGTTTCTTTACAGGTGAAAGATGTAAAATGGGCTGAAAAACAAATGTGGGCTCCAGATGCAGCGGAGAAAAATGGCAAATATTATTTATTTTTTCCGGCAAAAGATTACAATGGAATATTCAGAATAGGTGTAGCTATTAGCCATTCACCAACCGGTCCGTTTATCCCAGAACCTGAAGCCATAAATCAAAGTTTTTCAATCGACCCAGCTGTTTTCAAAGACGAGGACGGAAGTTACTATATGTACTTTGGTGGCATCTGGGGTGGACAATTACAGCGCTGGAGAACTGGTGTTTTCTTAGGAGAACAACCTGAAAGTCCATTTGCATTTTTACCCTTAAATCACGAGCCATCACTATGTGCAAAAGTTGCAAAACTAACTGATGACTTATTGGACTTTAGCGAGACCGCTAAAGATGTATTGATCAATGACGAAAATGGCAATCCGCTTTTACAAGGTGATAATGATCGACGATTTTTTGAAGCATCCTGGATGCATAAATACCAAGGGAAATATTATTTCTCCTATTCTACGGGAGATACCCATTTCCTATGTTATGCAATCGGCGATAATCCTTATGGTCCATTTACCTATTCTGGAAGAATTCTTGATCCTGTAATCGGCTGGACTTCCCATCATTCAATTTGTGAATTTGAAAATAAATGGTATTTATTTTATCATGATAGCAGTCTAAGTAAAGGGGTAACTCATTTACGTTGTGTAAAAGTCACTGAATTAAAATATGATGAAGATGGAAAAATTATTCCCATCAATCCTTATACATTTTAATTACTCTAACACCTCTTCCGCATCAATTCTTAACCAAATAAAAGCGCCTAGTAAAACAATAACTCCAATCAAGAGTACTGGTAAATAATAACATAGCACCAGAAACTGTTCCGCTTCTTAATCCGCCTAGATCCATCGCTACAGCCCATGCAACAGGTGCCGTCACATCCATAAATGCCATCCCCATTCCTAAAATAATGATGGCTGAGAGGTTATCTGTTAATAAAGATGCTTTGATCATACAGATTCCTGATACGAATAAACCAATCATGGGAACAATCCTCCTTCCCCATTTTTTTCCGAGTTTCAAACAAGCTTTATCGCTGATCCATCCTCCAGAAAAACATCCAATAGCAGCCAATAAATATGGAATGGAAGAAGCCCAAATCAATTGATCTTTCGGGATATTTCTTCCTTTC
Source organism: Bacteroidota bacterium (assembly GCA_026391125.1). Lineage (GTDB taxonomy): Bacteria > Bacteroidota > Bacteroidia > Chitinophagales > Chitinophagaceae > Sediminibacterium. Next base: position 741 of record JAPLEO010000077.1, on the reverse strand, counting down.
TCTAAATAAGTATGAAACCAACTTTGAAAAAAGTATGCGCCAATTGCATAACATACATACATCAACAAAAGCATCCACAAATTTTTGGAACGAAAAATACCCCAGTTCGATTTTTTATCCTTTGGTAACTCCATAGGTAGCCCACGATTGGCCAAAATATGTTGTAACTCTTGCGAAGAGATATCTTTTGCTTGAGTAGGATCTTCCTTGTGCCAAAAGATCCAAAATAGTGCCCAACAAATTCCTACAGCACCTAAAATATAAAATGGCATCTGCCAACCATACTGTTTTTGTAAAGGAATCACTAGGAACGGCGTTAATGCAGCACCAATTCTAGAAGCACCCCAAATCGTAGCTTGTGCCCTACCCCTTTCTAAAATGGGAAACCATTTACTGAGTACTATTGATGTATTAGGATAAGCACCCGCTTCGCCAACGCCGAAGAAAAACCTGACCATTACAAGCATTAAAAAACCAGTAGAAAATCCTGTGAGTATCGTAAAGAATGACCACCAAAGAACAACACGAAATAATACACGTTTTCCACCCAATCTATCACCCATCCATCCTGTGGGCACTTCAAAAATCCCATATGCCAAGGTAAAAATCCCCAAGATCCATCCCCACTGTACCGTGTTTATATTCAAATCCTTCATGATTGAAACACTTGCCGAAGAAAGTGCGATTCGATCTAGAAAGGTGATCATTGAGAGCAATGATAATACTAAGAGAACCTGGTAT
>JAPLEO010000057.1 GCA_026391125.1 Bacteroidota bacterium | reverse complement strand
TTTTATCGCCATAATTCTTAGTCACATTTTTCAATCGAATGATTGGTCCCATAGCAGTATTTTGATGATTAGTCGCGATTTGAATAATTCCTTACAATATCCTATTAAATATTTTCTAAATCTCATTTTGAATCAATTTTTTTAAATTAATCAATCAAATTCAGTGTTGTTTGAATTCTGACTATAAAAACGTTTCTTTGAAGATCATGAAAAGCGCTTTAGTTAAATTACACATCTCTGTATTCCTTGCTGGTTTTACTGGTGTGCTTGGTGTACTGATCACGCTCAATGAGGGATTGATTGTTTGGTATAGAATTTTCCTGACTGTAATAAGTCTTTTTATTCTTTTGATCTGGAGAAAGAATCTTCAAAAAGTAAGTCTCTCAAAGGCAATTCAATTACTCTTGATTGGCTGCTTGATTGCCATACATTGGGTTTGTTTTTATGGAAGCATTAAGTATTCAAATGTGTCAATTGGTTTGGTTTGCTTTGCATCTACAGGATTGTTCACAGCATTATTAGAACCCGTCTTTACTAAAAAGAAATTCAGTTGGACAGAAGTATTACTTGGTTCAATTAGCCTTCTTGGTATTTACTTGATTTTCCATTTTGATGCTAGGTATCGAATAGGAATTACCATTGGAATTGCTTCTGCTGTATTTGCTGCCATTTTCTCTGTGCTAAACAAAAGAAATGTATCACAAATTGCTCCTCAAACAATGATGTTATACGAATTGAGTGGGGGATTGCTCATCTTAACTTTGTTGATGCCATTTTATTTACAAAGATTTCCAACAACACATTTGTTGCCAAGTTTTGAAGAATGGGGTTGGTTGTTAATACTAAGTTGGGTTTGTACGGTTTGGGGGATGGATCTAATGTTGCAGGCATTAAAAAAAGTTTCTGCGTTTACCCAGAACCTCAGTTTAAATCTAGAACCTGTTTATGGGATCCTATTAGCGTTCATACTTTTTCACGAGCAAAAACAATTGCAGATTAGTTTTTATTATGGATTTGCTTTAATTGCTTTTTCAGTTGTTTTGCAAATGTTTCGAGTCGTGAAAAACAAAAAGCACTAGTATTAAAATTCTATAATAAAACCAATCGTTGGTGTTACTGTAGCATCTTCATTCACTAGATAATAAGGAATGGCATTGCTTCCGTTTTGTTTGATTGCCTGTCCATCTGTGGTTAAGAAAGCAGTGTTGTCTGCATTTCTTTTAAATGTATAAATGGGAACTGCTTTACTTTTTGCCAAATACCAATTCGTTACATCTAAATAAAGATCTAAAGTTGTTTTTCTAAAATTCCATTTCTTATCTATTCGAATATCGCTGGAATTGAAATTTCGAAGTCTTGAAGTATTGATTTGTTGATAATCCAAAATGCCGGTACCAAGGGTTAAATAGTTCAACCTACTTTGCAATTCATTATAAGGGGTATTCGGTACACCTCCCTGAAATCTAAACTTCAATCCAAGTTCCCAATTGTGCGGGAATTGATAGCCCATGGTAAAGCTTAAAAGCTGTTTGTTGTCCCAAGAACTTGCCGTGTATTGTCCATCTGCATTGGTGTATTCTGATCTGAATAGGGTATAGCTAAGAATGCCAAAAAAGTGTTTGGTTAATTTTTGCTGTGCAAAAAATTCGAATCCATAAGCCCGGCCTTTACCATTCGAAACAATTGGTTCGTTCCCAAGTATCGATGCATCAGCTCCTAAATTTGATAAGCTAATTCCATTTTTAATTGAAACGGGAACATTCGAATATTGTTTATAAAATCCTTCCAAAGTAAATCTGGTTGACTCGCTCTTCAAATGTTCTACACCTATTACATAATGAGTGGCATTGATATATTTTGCATCCTTGTTGACGAATTGTTGATTCGATTGAAATCCTAGTATCGTATAAGGAGGGATTTTTGAATAATTTCCAATGGATGCATTTAAGGTCCATTTATCAGCTAATACATAAGACATACTAATTCTCGGACTCAAAGTGGCAATTGGATTTCCTCCGTCGGTTGTGAATGAATTCATGTCTGTTCTGATTCCGCCACTGATGCCTAATCTATTTTCAAAGAATCGTTTTCCTGCTTGGGCAAATATTCCCAGTTTACTAAAGTTGATACTGGTATTATAATTAAATGTTTGTGCTGGAATGATCACGGTTCCATTATTATCTGTAACCGCTGCTTTGGTAATTTGAAACGTTTGATTCTCGTACTGTACTAATTGCGCATCAGCACCGTATGAAAATTTCCAACCGTCGAGGTTTTTATTCACATCAAAGCGTAATTTATTTTCAGTTTCTTTTGAATTTACATTCAGCGTTTGTGTGCCTTTATTCGGACCAAGGTTGTTTTCGTATTTTTCGTTTTGATTGCTAAAGTCGTTTCTGCTAATCGATAAATTCCAGAATCCATTTTGGATTAATCTCTTAAGACTTAAGCCAATGGTGTAGTTCCATTGTTGTATGGAAGGGTTACTATTTAAGACATACAGTTTTTCTGGGGTTGCTTTTTTTTGGGCAGCAAAACTAAATTCATCAATTGCTCCAACACCAAGGAAACTTAGGGTTGTCTTCTTATCAATTTGGTGTGTGATCTTGTATTGGAAATCCCAATAGTTTGGTCTAATTGGTAAGTCGATCGCTTTAAACAATAATTGCAAATAGCTTCTTCTTGCAGATGCTAGAAATGTTGTTTTTCCAGTTGATGATAAAGGACCTTCCAAAGTTGTAGCCAATTCTGTAGCACTCAGTCTCACATTCCCTTGTACACGGTTGGCATTTCCTTTCTTTTGTTTGAATTCAAAAACAGAGGATAAGGCATTATCGAACCGAGCATCAAAAGCTGAAGTGCTTAACTTGACGTCTTCGATAAAGCTTACATTTAAAATGCCTGCTGGTCCGCCTGCACTCCCTTGCGTAGCAAAGTGATTGATAACTGGCACTTCAATTCCATCTAAATAATAAACGTTCTCATTTGGTGCACCACCTCTTATGATGATATCATTTCTAAATCCAGCAGTACTAGCTGTTCCGCCAACACCTGGTAAGCTTTGAATAACTCTTGATATGTCGAAATTTCCTCCAGGGTTTCGTTTAATCTCTTCTGTGGTGAGTCTTTGTACACTTAATGGGGTTTCTAGTGTTGCAGCTTTTGCTGTTTTTCTTCCACTACTAGTAACCGTTACTGCTTTTAGTTCTGTGATGGAGGGTTCCATTTCAACAGACAAGTTATTTTCGTTTCCGGAACTTACTAGAATATTAAATAATACAACTTCGCTATAGCCAATTGCTGAAAATCTGATGGTATAGGAACCGGTAGGAACTTGGCTAATTCTAAATCGGCCGACACTATCAGTGATCAGTTTTTTATTGCCTAAACTGATATTGACATTTGAAATGGGACTTTGTGTGGATTTGCTAATAACAACTCCTGAAATGGACCCTGTATTTTGTGCGTTGATAGATAAAAAGGGTATCATTAATAACGCAACTACAACTATAATTCTCATCCTGTTTATTTGATTTTGCAAATTTACAACCGCTTTTTTAGAATTCCTCCATTCATGTAAAAGCAGGGGTATTTTACTGTTCCTGTGTTATATTTATAAGATAATAGAATTCATATGAAACAACTCATCCTAGTAATTTGTTTAATTGGCACAGTTAGTTTTTTAAATGCACAGAAAAAACCATTGGATCATACTGTTTATGATAGCTGGCAGTCTATTTCAGAGCGGATATTGAGTAATGATGGAAAATATATAGCCTTTGCAGTAAACCCGCAGGAAGGGGATGGTGTTTTGATTGTGCAAGAGGTGAATGGCAATTATAAAAAAGAATACCCAAGAGGATATGGAGCAGAATTTACCCAGGATAGTCGATACTTGGTATTTAAGATCAAACCTAGTTTCAAGGATACTCGCGATGCGAAAATAAAAAAGAAGAAGCCCGAAGAAATGCCCAAGGATAGTTTGGCCTTTCTAGAGCTTGGAAAAGATTTGGCAGTAAAAGTTCCAAAAATTAAAAGCTTCAAATTGGCAGATGACTCAGGAAACTGGCTGGTATGGCTTGCAGAGAAATCTGCTACTGATGCAACAAAACCAAAAGCTGAATTAGATTCTGCCGCAAAGATCAATGCGATGATCAGTTTGTCAGATAGTTTAATGCGCGTTGCTGATAGTATTCGTTTAAAAGCTACAGACGCAAGATTAAAAGGAATGACTGTATTGCAAGCAACTAAGAAAGACGCTAAACCAGCTGTTGCAAAAACAACAGAAGATCCCATTGAAGAAGGTACTGAGCTAACGCTAAGAAATTTAAAAACAGGTGATCAGCACACCGTCAAACTTGTTACTGAATATTATTTCAATAAAAAAGGAACAGCGTTGGTGTATGAAACCAGTAAAAAAACTGGGGACACACTCGTTAGACCATTAGTTGTGAAAGTAGACCTTCAAAAAAATACTGAGCATACGATATTTAAAAATTTCAATGATGCAAAAGGCTATAAAATAGATGAAGAAGGTTTGCAGATTGCATTTGTAGCTGAGCGTGATAGTAGTTCTAAATCGCTTCAGAAATTTTATAAATTATATTATTATAAGGAAGGACAGGACAGTGCCAAATTGATTGCTGATAAAACAACCAATGGGATGCCTTCGAAGTTTACTGTTAGTGAAAATGGAAATATTGTTTTTAGCAAAAACGGACAACAACTTTTTTTTGGAACAGCTCCAATACTTCCAGTAAAAGATACCACACTGCCTGATTTTGAAAGGGTAGCAGTTGACGTGTGGCATTACAATGATGACTATTTGCAGCCTATGCAATTAAAAAATTTAGAAGCTGAATTAAGAAAAAGTCATATCGCTAGATTTGATTTTGATAAGAACGAGATCATTCAATTGGGAAGTCCAGACTACCGTACCGTTTATTTAACAAAAGAAGGAGATGGCACCATGGCCTATGCACTTGCTGATAAAGGTAAAAGAGTGGCTATGCAGTGGCAAGGATTTATTCAAAGCGATCTGTACGCGATAAATGTGAAAACTGGTCAATCTAGTTTGATTCAAAAAGAATTAAAAGGTAATGTTAGTACATCTTACACCGGGAAATTTCTCATCAATTACGATGATGTAAAACGTATTTATACGGTTTATAATTCTGACACCAAACAATCTACTCCAATAGCAAAAGACATCAAGTATCCATTGTATGATGTGGAGAATGATGTACCCGATGATCCAAATGCTTATGGAATTATGGGATGGACAGAAAATGATGCATTTGTTTTGATCTATGATGAGTTTGATATTTGGCAAGTAGATCCACTAGGTGTGAAGGCTTCTGTTTGTATTACTGGTGGATTTGGTAGAAAAAATAAGATCACTTATCGTAATATTTTAATAGACAGGGAAGAGAAGTTTTATAAGACCGGACAGCAATTATTATTGTCGTCTTATAATAATACCGATAAAGGGTCTGGATTGGTTTGGCAGGTTCTAGGAAATGAATTTAAGCCTGCAGCTTCGTATCCTACAAGAGTTACTGGTGCCATAAAAGCAAAGCAAGCCAATGTATTTAGTTATGCAACTGAAACCTACTTACATGCTGCTGATATAAGGGTAGCAGATATTTCAGCGAATAATTTTAGCGATGCTAAAAAGTTACCAGGAAATATTTTGTATCAACCCAATCCACAACAAAGCAATTACAATTGGGGTACAGCTGAATTGTTTAAATGGAAAGCGTATACCGGAAAAGAAACAGAAGGGATTATTTACAAACCAGAGGATTTTGATCCAAAGAAAAAGTATCCGATGATCGTTTATTTCTATGAGCGTAACAACAATACTTTATATAATTATAACGCACCAACTCCTACACCTTCTAGGTTGAATATTCCATTCTTTGTGAGTAGGGGCTACATTGTATTTGTCCCAGATATTTGGTACAAGACAGGTTATCCTGGTCAGGGCGCTTATGATTATATTGTAAGTGGTACCAGAGCAGTTGTAAAATTGGGATATGTTGATAGTACTAAAATGGGCTTACAAGGTCAGAGTTGGGGTGGCTATCAGATTGTGTACCTGATCACTAAAACCAATTTATATGCGGCGGCATGGGCTGGTGCTCCTGTTGCTAATATGACAAGTGCCTATGGTGGTATTCGTTGGGGTTCTGGAATGAATCGCCAATTTCAATATGAGAAAACACAAAGTAGAATAGGGGGAACATTATGGGAGAAACCGAATTTATATATTCAAAATTCAGCGTTATTCTCACTTCCAAAAGTAACCACACCGCTAGTGATCATGGCAAATGATGCAGATGATGCTGTGCCTTGGTATCAGGGCATCGAAATGTTTACGGGTATGCGTAGACTAGGTAAAAAAGTCTGGATGTTGAACTATAATAATGAAGCGCACAATTTGATTGAGCGTAGAAATAAAAAAGACATTTCAATTCGCGAACAACAATTCTTCGATTATTTATTAAAAGGAGAGAAGCCTGCAACTTGGATCAGCGAAGGAGTTCCTGCAATCTTGAAGGGAAGGAGTTGGGGGCTAGATTTAGATAAGAGATAAAAGATAAAAGTGAAGAGAGGAGGGTAAGAGAAAAAGTGAGGAGTGAGGAGTGAGGAGTGAGGAGTGGAAAAAGATGAAAAGAAATACGTTAACCCCGGCTTTCAAGCTGGGGAACCCAACATCTATGAGACGCTTTAAAAAGCTAGATAATAGTTCTTTAAGAGGTTGATAAATCTTTCTGTATAAACCCTGTTGTCTTGAATGATGATTTCTTCAGACTGCAGGGTTTTTGCTTTTTTGGAGAAGGCTAGAAATGTCCTGAAATGCGGATGTGTTGGGGTTTGTTTGATGTCTGCATTTGCGAATAGTAGTAATCCCTTTTCTTGTGCAAGCTGGATCATTGATTCCTTTCTATGAAATGGAACCAATATTGCAGCAATTCCATCAAGTGTTATTTTCTTTTCAATGATCGCTGCTATTTCTTTTAAATTCAAAGCAGTGCTGTGTAATGCCAGATTTCTTTTGCTGTCTGTGGACAGTAGATCGTTTTCGAAAAATGGAGGATTTGTGATGATGCAATCATACCTGTTGTTGGAATCCCAATTTGTAATGTCCGCTGTTATTGTCTTGATATTTGATCCAAAACTTGCAGCAGAAAAATTATTGGCTGCTTGCTTAGCTGCCGCTTCATCAATTTCGATGGCATCAATGGAACAATCAATTTCTTGGGAAAGAATTAGGCTGAGTAAACCAGTGCCTGTACCAATATCTAGAACCTTGATTTGCCTTGAATAATTTTGTGCTGCTAATAATTCTACGCACCATGCTCCAAACAAACATGCGTCGGTACACACTTTCATGGCACAATGTTCTTGCTCTATTTTAAATTGTTTGAATTGGAAATAGTGATTTGACATAACAAGCGCCGATTACTTTTTTTCTTTTCTCTTGAATATTCTAAGAATAAGGGGACGAAGATAAAGATAGATGATACTGCTTAGTAATGCGATGATCAGTGCAAAAGCAGTTGGTAAAATAGCTCCCAAAGCAAAGCTCATTCCCATTACAAAGCCGAGTATATATTCAGATCTGTAGATTGGGACGAAAAGCAAAAGTAATAATAGAAAATCTACTTGGTAGTCGATAAAATTGGCATACCCATTTGAAAATGCAACAGCTAAAACAATCCCAAACAGCAGTGCACCTAGAAAACCTAATACACTATTCCTAATAAAAATCTGTTGTGTATTTCTGCCATTATCGATTTGAATAAATCTTTTTTGAATTCTATAGAAACTAACCCAAGATAAAAAAGGTAGCAAAACTATTCCCCACCAATTTGAGATACCAGGCAGATCGCTTCGTTGAAGTAGATGGTGTGTAACGACGCCGCCATGAAATTTTTCCCAGATCAAAATCGCTCCAATAAATAGGGCAACAAGTGCAGTTGCGCTAATCTGAATAGCTATAAAGGAAGGTTTGTTCATAGTGTTGTTTTGCTGTGATGGTATTCATTGAAAATACGAACAAAGGGATGTGCTAATAAAGTGCTTTATGATAATCGGCAAAAAAAAGCCCCATCCCTGATGATAGGAATGGGGCTCAATAGTATGTTCAAATATTACTTTTCGGCAGTTAAGCTAGAGAAAATATATTCTTTATTTAATCGAGCGATATTGCTGATGGAGATTTCTTTAGGGCAGGTAGCTTCACAAGCACCAGTGTTGGTACAAGCTCCAAAACCTTCTTTATCCATTTGAGCTACCATGTTTAAAACCCTTGATTTACGTTCTGGTTCGCCTTGTGGCAATAATGCCAAGTGCGCAACTTTTGCACTCAAGAATAACATGGCAGAACTATTTTTACAAGCAGCAACACAGGCACCACATCCGATACACATTGCAGCTGCAAAAGAAGCATCTGCATGATCTTTATTGATAGGTAATGAGTTTCCGTCAACAGCGTTTCCTGTATTTACACTGATATAACCACCTGCTTGAATAATACGGTCAAATGCAGAACGATCTACCATCAAATCTTTAATAACAGGGAATGCACCCGCTCTCCATGGTTCAACTACAATAGTATCGCCATCTTTGAAAGCGCGCATGTGTAACTGACAAGTGGTATTGGCCATCCAAGGTCCGTGCGGCTTACCATTAATGTACAAAGAACACTGTCCACAGATACCTTCTCTACAATCATGGTCGAACGCAATAGGTTCTGCACCATCCACGATCAATTGTTCGTTCAATACATCAATCATTTCAAGGAATGACATTTCAGAAGAAATATCCTTAACTGGATAGCTTACAAAACCACCTTTATCCTTACTGTTTTTTTGTCTCCACACTTTAACAGTCAAATTCATATTGTAGTGTTCCATTCTATAAAGTTTGTCGTTGTTTAAGTCAAAATTCAAAAAGTCAAAATTCAAAAAATGAATCGACTGTTTTTTATATTTTATTTATAAGAGCGTTGAGATGGTTTTACAACATCGTATACCAATGGTTCTTTGTGCAAGGTCCATTCGTGTTCAGCTTTGTATTCCCAAGCAGCTACATACATGTAATTTTCATCATCCCGCAAAGCTTCTCCTTCTTCTGTTTGATATTCTTCTCTAAAGTGTCCACCGCAACTTTCATTTCTGTTTAAAGCATCGATACACATCAATTCGCCCAATTCAATGAAATCAGCAACACGATTTGCCTTATCCAGTTCAGGATTCATTTCGTTGATCTCTCCAGGTATACGAACATCGCTCCAAAATTCTTTTTTCAAAGCTTGAACTTCTGCGATAGCTTCTTTCAAACCTTTTTCGTTACGAGCCATACCACATTTGTCCCAAATGATCTTACCCAAACGCTTATGGAAACTTTCTACAGATTGTTTACCCTTAATGCCCATTAATTTTTGAATTCTATCTGCCGCAACTTTTTCAGCCGCTGCGAATGCAGGGTGAGAAGTTTCAATTGCTTTACTATAGATATCGTCTGCTAAATTATTTCCTAAAGTATATGGAACAACAAAGTAACCATCTGCTAAACCTTGCATCAATGCAGAAGCCCCTAAGCGGTTTGCGCCATGATCGCTGAAGTTAGCTTCACCTAGGCAATACAAGCCTTTAACGGTAGTTTGTAATTCGTAATCTACCCATAATCCACCCATGGTATAGTGTACTGCAGGATAAATACGCATTGGGAATTCATATGGATTTTCGCCAGTGATCTTTTCGTACATATCGAATAGATTACCATATTTTTCTTTCACAACTTCTTTACCCAAAACAATGATGTCTTCCATACTCATATGATCATTGCCTTCTTTACCAGCTTCGATCTTTCCGTAACGAACAATGGCATCGGCAAAATCTAAGTAAACTGCTTGCTTACTTGTACCAACACCATATCCTTCATCACATCTTTCTTTTGCAGCACGTGATGCTACGTCACGAGGAACAAGGTTACCAAATGCTGGATACCTTCTTTCTAAGTAATAGTCTCTTTCTTCTTCTGGAATATCAATTGCTTTTCTTTCGTCTGCTTTCTTTTTTGGAACCCAGATTCTACCATCGTTACGAAGCGACTCTGACATCAAAGTCAATTTAGATTGATGGTCTCCACTTACAGGAATACAAGTAGGGTGGATCTGAGTAAAACAAGGGTTAGCAAATGCAGCGCCATCTTTGTGTGCTTTCCAAGCTGCTGTAACATTGCAACCCATTGCATTGGTTGATAAATAAAATACGTTTCCGTAACCACCAGTGCATAATAAAACAGCGTGACCAAAATGTTTTTCTAGTTCGCCGCTTACTAGGTTTCTAGCGATAATACCACGCGCCTTATCATCGATCTTTACAACTTCCAACATTTCATGGCGAGCGTACATTTTCACATTACCGAGTGCTACCTGTCTTTCTAAAGCTTGGTAAGCGCCTATTAATAATTGCTGACCAGTTTGTCCGGCCGCATAAAAAGTTCTTTGTACCTGTGTACCACCAAAAGAACGGTTACTTAATAAGCCACCGTATTCACGAGCAAAGGGAACGCCTTGCGCAACGCATTGGTCGATGATATTACCACTCACTTCTGCCAAACGGTGTACGTTCGCTTCGCGAGCGCGGTAATCGCCACCCTTAATGGTGTCGTAGAATAAACGGAAAACGCTATCTCCATCGTTTTGATAATTTTTGGCAGCATTGATACCACCTTGTGCAGCAATACTATGTGCTCGACGAGGAGAATCCTGATAACAAAATGCTTTTACTTTATATCCTAACTCACCTAAAGAAGCAGCAGCAGAAGCACCAGCCAAACCGGTACCCACAACGATTACTTCTAGTTTACGTTTGTTAGCAGGGTTTACTAGTTTACAATGTCCCTTATAATCGGTCCATTTATCATCTAAAGACCCCGCAGGGATTTTTGCGTCTAACATATCATCAAGTTTACTATGATTAGAATTTCTTTTTATTGATCAGTTGAATAGCTATTAATTAAGCCATCCCAAATAAAAGCTCAAAGGCATCATTACAAAAGCCAATGTAATTACAATAGAAAAACAATACCCCAAACTTGTAAGTAGTTGATTGTATTTCTTATTATGAACACCCATTGTTTTGAATGCACTTTGAAACCCATGTGCCAAGTGATAGCCTAATGATAAACATCCCAACACATAAACGATCACCACCCATAAGGTTGCGAAGGTCTCTTTCATTTTTGCGTAAAGGTCTATTTCCTCACCTAATAAGAATCCTTGGTGGGATCTGTTAGGGAACCAGAAATCGGTCATGTGTAGAATCAAAAACAAAAGGATTAAAATACCTAAGATCCCCATGCTTCTACTGTACCATTTACTGCCTTGATTGCCAAAGTCTTTTGCATAGGCAACACCTCTTTTACTACGGTTTGAAACCTCTAACATGATACCTTGAATAATGTGTAGAAGTAGACCAGCAAACAAGCCAATCTCTAAAATTCTCGGCACAACATTCGCACCCATGAAATGGGCGCCTGAGTTAAACATTTTGCCACCATCATTTGCCCAGATGCAGGCGTTGAGCCCAGCGTGAATAACTAAAAAAAGAATCAGAAAAATGCCGGTGAAACCCATGACTAATTTCTTTCCGACTGACGAAGTGAAGACTTGTTTCCAGGTCATAATGCAAGTTTAGATTTGAGAAATCGCTGCAAAAATAACGCATGAATCAATGCCAAGGTTTAAAACTTTGAATTTCTCAGAACTATTTATGTTTGAAAACTGACATAAATCATTTAAAATTTGGAGTTGTTTATAGTTAGTGGCGGAAATCTTATAAATGTTGAACAGCCATTTGACCGCTCAAATAAAACTAGTACCATCTTTCAAGCTTCGCATCTTACATTTGAAACATGTTAAAACAATTAAGTATTCTTTGGAATAGCTTCAAAATGGCTCTTCAGGAATTGAAGGGTAATAAGCTACGTACATTCCTTTCACTGTTTGGTATCACTATTGGTATCTTTTGTATCATAGGTGTATTAGCTACAGTGGATAGTTTAGAACAAAAAGTACAGAACGATATTAAGGCACTGGGAACAAATACCATTTATATCGACAAATGGTCGTATGGTGGTGGACCAGACTATCCTTGGTGGAAATTCGTAAAACGCCCTTCGCCTAAATTCGAAGAAATCAAAACCATCAAAGAAAAGAGCCAGTTATATTCCTATGCAGCAATGATGGTGGAAAATACTGTGAACGTGAGTTATAAAGACAATGTATTGAATGGAGTAAATATGTATGGCGTTTCTGATGAATTCAATAAAATTCAGACCATCGATATTGAAAATGGTAGATATATCAATGATGCTGAGTTTACATTTGGAACATCCTCTGTAGTAATAGGCACACAAGTGGCTGAAGAATTGTTTGGTAAATCAGAAAAGGCAATAGGTGCTGAGATCTCCTATAGAGGAAGAAGACTTAATGTGATTGGGGTGATCAAGAAACAAGGGCAGAGTATGGGTGGGGGTTTTGATTATGATAAATGCTTATTGGTGTCTTACAGATATTTTGTAACTGTCTATAATCCGGATAATAACCAACCCAAAATTTTAGTGCAAGGAAAACCCAATATTCCATCCTCGGCTTTACAAGAGGAATTAGTTGGGATCATGCGACAAATCAGAAAATTGAGTCCTACGCAGGAAGACGATTTTACCTGTAATGATATTGCGGTTTTTAGTGAGCAGATCAAAGGCTTCTTTGGAAAGGTGAGTGCAGGTGGTTGGGCAATTGCTGGATTGAGTTTAATTGTGGGAGCTTTTGGAGTGGCGAATATCATGTTCGTTACCGTAAGAGAACGTACCAGTCAGATCGGACTCAAAAAAGCGATTGGTGCAAAACGGGGAACCATTCTGACAGAATTTTTAATTGAGAGTGCTTTCTTATGTATCATCGGAGGATTTTTAGGGGTATTCTTGGTCTGGTTATTGGCGCTGGGCTTAACAAGCGTACTTCCATTTCCAATCTTTATATCTGGTAATATTATCACGCTGGCTTTGAGTATTTGTATCATCCTTGGAGTGATCTCAGGAATCGTTCCGGCATTTATTGCCGCAAAAATGGACCCTGTGGTAGCGATCAGAACTAAATAAAATAGTTAACTATACTTTTTAATGGGTTAATATTCAATTATTTGAGTATTAACCCATTCTTATTTTTTGGATGAATGCTGAAAAGCTTGTTTCAATTAACTTCGCAGCGTGAACAGTGCCTCAACTATTACCATCTTAGCAATTGAATCGTCATGCGACGAAACCTCTGCCAGCATTTGTGTGGATGGGAAAATTCTGTCGAATAGCATTGCCACCCAATCAGTACACGAACAATATGGGGGCGTAGTTCCTGAATTAGCGAGCAGGGCCCATATGCAAAATATCGTACCCGTAATTGATACCTGTTTACAGGAGGCATTCCCCAATGAAACAACTGCTGAAAGGATGGCAAAAATTTCAGCCATCGCTTTTACGCAAGCCCCAGGCTTGATCGGTAGCTTATTGGTGGGTGTTCAATTTGCCAAATCACTTGCTTTATCCCTTGATAAGCCCCTGATCGCGGTGCACCATATGCAGGCCCATGTATTAGCCAATTTGATACAGGAACATAAACCTGAATTCCCTTTCCTATGTTTAACGGTGAGTGGTGGACACACACAAATCGTACTTGCAAAATCGGCTTTAGAGCTGGAGATTTTAGGAGAAACTATTGATGATGCGGCAGGGGAAGCGTTCGACAAAACAGCAAAATTACTTGGCTTGCCTTATCCAGGTGGACCACTTATTGATCGATATGCTGCACTTGGCGATCCTTTGAAATTCAAGTTTGCGGAACCTCAAATTCCAGATTTGAACTTTTCTTTTAGTGGATTAAAGACATCTATATTATACTTCCTTCAGAAACAGGAGCCTGGCTTTATTGAAGCAAACCTCAACGATTTATGCGCTTCGGTACAATATACCATCATTCAAATCCTATTAAAAAAACTCAAAAAAGCAGTTGTGCAAACAGGCGTTAAACAGGTTTGTTTAGCGGGTGGCGTGAGTGCCAATTCGGGTTTGCGTTATTCGCTTCAGGAAATGGGGCAGAAGCAGGGTTGGAAAGTATTTATTCCTTCCTTCGAGTTTTGTACAGACAATGCCGCCATGATTGCCATTACAGCCTATTACAAATACCAAGCAAAACAGTTTACTAGCTTGGATAGTCATCCTAGCGCTAGAGCTGAATGGTAAGATTTAAGTGAGGAGTGAAAACTGAGGGGTGAGGAGTGAAGAAAAATTCAAAATCCGACTTGAAAGCTTACTTTTGCCGCCTGAAAAACAGTTATAATACATGATTAGTGCAAGAAATGTTACCCTCGCTTATGGCAAGAGGGTATTATTTGATGAAGTAAATATCAGTTTCCAAAAAGGAAATTGTTATGGCGTTATTGGTGCCAATGGTGCTGGTAAATCTACCTTCCTTAAAATATTAAGTGGAGAGATTGAACCCAATAAAGGGGTAGTAGAAATCTCTAAAGGAGAGCGTATGTCTTTCTTGAAACAGAACCAATTTGAATTTGATGATTGTACTGTTTTGAATACCGTTTTAATGGGTCACAAACATTTATGGGATGTGATGCACGAACGCGATGCAATTTATGCAAAAGAAGATTTTACAGAAGAAGATGGAATGAAGGCTGGTGAACTAGAAGCCGATTTTGGAGAGATGGGAGGATATGAGGCAGAAAGCAATGCTGGTACGCTTTTGAGCAGTCTGGGTGTTACAGAAAATTTGCAACAAAGCTTGATGAAAGATATCCCGAGTAACTTCAAAGTGCGGGTATTATTAGCGCAAGCATTATTTGGAAATCCAGATATCTTATTATTAGATGAGCCTACCAATGGATTGGATATTGAAACCATCGGTTGGTTAGAAAACTTCTTGGCCGATTACGAAAATATCGTGTTGGTGGTTAGTCACGATCGTCACTTTTTAGATACCATCTGTACGCACGTAGCAGATGTGGATCGTAGCAAAATCAAAGTCTTTACTGGTAACTATACTTTCTGGTATGAGTCTTCTCAGTTAATGAGCAGACAGATCAATGATAAAAACAAAAAGAACGAAGAAAAGCGTCAGGCTTTGCTCGACTTCATAGCACGTTTCTCTGCGAACGCTTCTAAGAGTAAACAAGCAACTTCTCGTAAAAAAGCATTGGAAAAGCTAACCATTGAAGAAATTGAGCCTTCTAATAGAAAATATCCAGGTATTATCTTTCAGCCATTGCGTGAAGTGGGAAATCAGATCTTGAATGTTGAGAATTTGAGCAAATCGGTTGATGGAAGAAAATTATACGACAAAGTTATTTTTAGTATTAATAAAGGAGAGAAAGTTGCTTTCTTAAGTAAGGATCCATTGGCAGTAACCAGTTTCTTTGAAACTATCAACGGACTTCAAAAACCAGAATCTGGAAAATTTGAATGGGGAACTACCATCACCAAAGCCTATTTACCGGTTGAAAACAGTGAGTTCTTTACTGAAGGATTGACTTTAATGGATTGGTTAAGACAATACGTTCCGCCACATGTTACAGATGCAGATGAACCGTTTATTCGTGGGTTTTTGGGTAAGATGCTCTTTAGTGGAGATGATATCACTAAGAAAACCAATGTGTTAAGTGGGGGAGAGAAAGTTCGTTGCATGGTTAGTCGCATGATGCTCCAGAATCCGAACGTTGTGATATTGGATCAGCCTACGAACCACTTAGACCTAGAAAGTATCCAGAGCTTTAACGAAGGCTGTCAGACCTTTCCAGGCGTAGTTTTGATTACATCACATGACCATACATTCTTACAAACCGTTGCAAATCGCATCATTGAATTAACGCCAAAAGGGATCATTGATCGATTAATGACCTTCGACGAATACATGGAAGATGCACGTGTTAAGGAATTGAGGGGCGAATTGTATAGCTAATACGGGTAAATTGACCTAGTTTCGCGTTTCAATTGTGGAAAAACAGTTGCAGAAACGGATTCCAAAAGGATTTTCCCCCGTTCTGTGCAAAAATTAAATAAAAAAATGGGAATAGTCATTGGTAATATGGAGCATTTCCTTACCTTTGCCGTCCCGAAAAAATAAGAGTCATGGCAAGAGTATGTCAGGTTACAGGTAAAAAGCCACAAACTGGTAATAGTGTTTCTCACTCAAACATCAAGACCAAGCGTCGTTTTCTACCCAATTTACAAACCAAGCGTTTTTTCTTCGCAGAAGAAGATCGTTGGGTAACATTGAAAGTGTCTACTGATGCTTTAAGAACGATCAATAAGAATGGTCTTTCAACAGTGATCAAAGAATTGAGATTGAAAGGATCTAAGATCTAACTATTAACAAAGAAAACTACCTAATACAATGGCAAAGAAAGGTAACAGGGTTCAAGTGATCCTGGAATGCACAGAGCACAAAACAAGTGGAATGGCGGGTACTAGCCGTTATATCACTAAAAAGAATAAGAAAAATACGCCTGAGCGTATTGAATTGAAGAAGTACAACCCAATTCTGAAAAAAGTAACCGTTCATAAAGAAATTAAATAGTCATGGCAAAAGCAGCTTCTAAAAACGCTAAAGTAAAAGATTTAAAGGCATCTGCTGAGGCAAAAAACTGGACAAAAGTTATCAAGGCTGTTCGTAGCCCTAAATCTGGTGCATACACCTTCAAAGAGGCAATTGTACACAAGGATAAGGTGAAGGATTTCTTGGCTGAAAAATAATCGGTCCATCAAGAACTTATTGAAAAGCTTTCCCTTTTTTCGGGAAGGCTTTTTGTATTTTGTTAGGAATCGATTGATAGCATATTCATTTTATACTGATTAAAGTAGTTGATATGAGTTTTTTAGGAAAGCTATTCGGAAAAAAAGAGAAAGAGAGCCTGGATCAGGGTTTGCAAAAGACCAAGGAAGGTTTCCTTGCAAAGATTACCAAAGCAATTGCTGGAAAAACAACGATTGATGAAGAGGTCCTAGACAATTTAGAAGAAGCATTAGTTGGTGCTGATGTGGGAATCGAAACAACGATTAAAATCATTGAAAGAATTGAGAAGCGCGCTAAGGAAGACAAGTACTTAGGAACTTCTGAGTTGAATACAATATTACAACAAGAGATCAAAGCATTATTAGTTGATGCATCTGAAGATTCTTACAAAAGCTTTGTAGCACCCGAAGGAAAGAAACCCTATATCATTTTAGTAGTAGGTGTAAACGGGGTTGGAAAAACTACTACGATTGGCAAACTGGCCTATCATTATAAAGCAGCAGGTATGAATGTGGTATTAGGCGCTGCCGATACCTTTAGAGCCGCTGCGGTTGATCAATTAACTATTTGGAGCGAAAGGGTTGGAGTGCCCATCGTTAAGCAGGCAATGGGTTCAGATCCAAGTGCAGTTGCTTACGATACAGTGGCAAGTGCCGTGTCAAAAAATGCTGATGTAGTAATCATAGATACTGCTGGAAGATTGCACAATAAGATCCATTTAATGGAAGAGTTGAGCAAAATTAAAAGAGTGATTCAAAAAATTGTTCCCAATGCCCCTCACGAAGTGATGTTGGTGTTGGATGGTTCAACCGGACAAAACGCCGTAGAACAAGCGCGCCAGTTTACTGCTACAACTGAAGTAACTGCTTTAACGATTACCAAATTAGACGGAACCGCCAAAGGAGGTGTAGTGTTGGCTATTGCAGACCAATTCAAGATCCCTGTAAAATATATTGGTGTAGGTGAAAAAATTGAAGATTTAATTTTATTCGATAAAGATGAATTTGTAGATAGTTTATTTAAATTAGCAGACTAAAAAATTCAAAAAACTTTAATGAAAAAAGTGATTCTTTTTTGTATGCTGTTTGCAGGAATGGCAACAGTTTCAATTGCACAATTAGGTGATCTAACAAAACAAGCAACTGCAGCTGCTGCTGGTGCTGGTTTTGATGTAAATAAAATTACAGGAGATGTGATGAAACAACTAACTCCAGGCTTGGCTTTAACTGCAGTTCAAAATCCAAAAGTAACAAGTGCTGTTACTGACTTTTTAGGAAAGAAAGCAAGTATTCTTCCGCTCTTAGCATCAAATCCATCGAAGTATGCTAGTCAGTTTTCTAGTTTATTCAGTGGCTTACAAGGCAAGCTAGGCGGTATTCTAAACCCTAGTCAGCTAACAAAGTTCCTAAGCTTAAAAACCCAAGACCAACAACCCTTCGAACCCATTGTCTAACTTATTCTTCTAAGACAATTTCAAATGATAAATGAGCCCCCAAAGATTTTCTTTGGGGGCTCATAATTTGCTTAGATGAGCCCCAGCTTGAAAGCTGGGGTTAACGTATTTCTTTAGATGATGTATCTAAACCACATCTTCATCACTCCTCATTCCTCACTTCTCACTTCTCACTCCTCACTCCTCACTCCTCACTCCTCACTCCTCACTCTTCCTCTCCTCTCTTCACTTTTATCTTTTATCTTTTATCTTGTATTTTGTATTTTGTATCTTAAAAAGTGTAACGAATTCCTATCCCTCCCCAAGCACTTTCAAAATAATTATACCCAATAAAATTGAAAGAAGGTTGCCAGTCAAAACTCAAATTTAAAGGCGCCCCTTTTATTTTATAATCTAAACCTAAGACTCCGTCAACGCCAATACTTAGACCCGCATTACGATCAGGATATTGGGATTTCCAATGGTCGCTCCAGATTCCCAAATGCGCACCGCCTCCCACATACCACTTTAATCCTTCTACAGAGCCCAAGTCATTGTGGATCTCATACAAACCAGTTAATCTAAACCCGTCTTGTGAAATGAATCCCAATCCTTCCACAGCTCTATCATTCGCAATAAAGTGTTTAACACTCAATGCTCCGGGATACATTTTTAATCCTACTGCAGTAGTATAGGTTGTTCCATTGTTTTGTTCCTGTGCGTGTAACACCATTGCACCAACTAGCAGGAATCCGAATAAAAATATTTTTTTCATAAATCAGTTTTATAATAACCTCAAAAAATCGTGCCAAAATTAATTTTGAAAGGTTAAATAGAATAGTTAAGATTTTAACTGTTGCTTTTATTTTATTATTTAGGTTTGTACCATGCATTCATTTAAAGAGCTAATCAACGTTTTTGCGGCAAAATTTGCGCACCGACATTTTCCAACCTCCCCAGCAACTTTATATGATCCCGGAGAGTATTTTTTGGCACTAGGAGGTAAGCGTGTTCGGCCGATCATGTGTTTAATGGGGAATGAGCTATTTGACGAAATTCATGCAGATGCATACCATGTGGCAATTGCAATTGAACTGTTTCACAATTTTACGTTGATCCATGATGATATTATGGATGCAGCTCCTTTGAGAAGAGGAATGGAAACGGTGCATAAAAAATATGGCGAAAGCACGGCTCTCTTAACTGGAGATGTGATGATGATTCAGGCTTATGAATACCTCAATAAAATCCAGGATAATAATATTCATAGCATCTTGCATTTATTCAATAGAACAGCAAAAGAAGTTTGTGAAGGCCAGCAATTGGATATGGATTTTGAAAAACAAGAACAG
This sequence comes from Bacteroidota bacterium, assembly GCA_026391125.1. Taxonomy (GTDB): domain Bacteria; phylum Bacteroidota; class Bacteroidia; order Chitinophagales; family Chitinophagaceae; genus Sediminibacterium. The sequence continues at coordinate 18,660 of JAPLEO010000057.1, read as the reverse complement.
GTTTCTTTAGATGAGTATCTCCATATGATCAGTTTAAAAACTTCCGTACTACTTGCCGCAAGTTTAGAAATGGGAGCAATACTAGGCGGGGCAAGTGCTGGTAACCGAAAACACTTATATAATTTCGGAAAAAACTTAGGGCTCGCTTTTCAAATACAAGACGATTATTTGGATGCATTTGGAGACCCAGAAAAATTTGGAAAAGATGTGGGTGGTGATATCCGACAAAATAAAAAAACATTCTTATTGCTTCATGCACTAGAGGTTGCAGATCCCGAGCAAAAAAATAGACTCTTACAATTGATGAAAAATAACCCCGCCAATAAAGTAGCAGAAGTATTGGCCATTTTTAAAGCTTGTAATGTAGATGATTGGGCCAAGGCATTAAAAGAAAAATACTTACAAACTGCTCTACAGCACCTAGAAGAAATTGCGGTGGTGTCGATTCGTAAAAAGTCATTGATCGAACTGGCTGAGTTTTTAATTCAACGGGACTATTAATCTCATAAACCATAAGTCTTGTTCTTTGCTGAATATCCTTTAATTTGAGGCTTATAAAAATTTCATTACATGTCTAATTCTTTATTCCGTAAAAAGTCGTTAGAAATCATTCAAAGAGATTATGATGCGGGTTTGTTGGATGGTCATGGTAACGACATGAAAAAAGTATTGCGTGTAAAGGACCTAACCTTTATGGGTGTTGCTGCAGTAATTGGCGCAGGAATTTTTTCAACGATTGGAACGGCGGCATATAACGGCGGACCAGGAGTGATCTTTCTTTTCTTAATAACTGCGGTTACTTGTGGATTCACGGCATTATGTTATGCAGAATTTGCATCTCGTGTACCAGTTTCTGGTAGCGCTTATACTTATTCTTATGTAAGCTTCGGAGAAGTCATTGCATGGATCATTGGCTGGGCTTTAATTTTAGAATATGCCATTGGCAATGTTGTGGTAGCTATTTCATGGAGTGCATATTTTAATAATTTATTGAAGGCCATTAATATCAACTTACCTGAATGGTTGGCTATCGGACATCAAACTGCATCAATGGCCTATCAAGACGCCATTGCAAATGGTAAATCTGTTGCAGGTTTGGTTTATACAAATGCACCAGAAATTTTTGGAATGAAGTTTATCATAAACCTTCCTGCATTTATTATTGTAGGATTGATTACGATTCTTGCCTATATCGGAATCAGTGAAAGTAAGAAGAGTGCAAACTTTATGGTGGGACTTAAAATAATAGTACTAATCTTTATCGCCATCATCGGATTCTGGTATATTTTTTCGGAAGGAACTACGGCTAATTGGACGCCATTTTTGCCAAATGGAATGACAGGTGTATTAAAAGGGGTGTCCTCTGTATTCTTTGCCTATATTGGCTTTGATGCCATCTCTACCACTGCCGAAGAATGCGCGAATCCTAAACGCGACCTGCCTCGTGGAATGATGTATTCACTTTTAATTTGCACTGTTATATATGTGATTACTACTTTGGTGATTACTGGTATGGTTAATTATAAAGAGTTTGAAGGTGTAGCCGATCCATTGGCATATGTGTTCGATAAAATTCACATGCAAAAAATTGGGTTTATCATTTCTGTGAGTGCCGTGATTGCATCTACTAGTGTGTTACTAGTATTTCAAATTGGGCAGCCAAGAATTTGGATGAGTATGAGTAGAGATGGATTATTACCAAAGAAATTCAGCAAATTAAGTAAGCGTTATAAGACGCCAGGGTTTGCTACTATCATGACAGGATTTTTAGTTGGGATTCCAGTTTTAATTGTGGATGATAAATTAATGACTGATCTAACAAGCATTGGCACACTCTTCGCTTTTGTATTGGTTTGTGGGGGAGTATTGGTATTACCGAGACTTGCGAAGGAACAAGGGAAATTTCAATTGCCTTATATCAATGGCCAGTTTATCATTCCAGCAATCGTAGCCCTTTTTGCCATTCTATTTAGAGAAAGAATTATAGAAGACCTTGCGAATCTTGGAACGGAAGCCTATCAAGAAATTTTATTTTTGATATTTATTGCTGCCGCGATCATTACTGCCATATTAAGTTTCATCAGAAAATATTCTGTAATTCCAGTTGCTGGAGTACTCTGCTGTTTGTATTTAATGATCGAAATTCCTGGGAAAAGTTGGATGGTTTTCTTTGGCTGGATGGCCCTAGGATTGAGCATTTATCTACTTTATGGAAGAAGCAGAAGTAAACTCGCGAATCAATAATCGTAGAATATTCGCATACTACTTACAACTATCGTAAATTTGCCGCTTATTAAAGTGTTAGAAGGATGAAGTATCAAGTTGGCGACGATATTTTGGTATTGTTGAGTAATGAAGAAGGCAAAGTGATCGAGATCATTGATGAAAAAGTGGTTTTGATTGAAGTGCGTGGTGTGAAGTTCCCTGCCTATATGGATCAGATCGATTTTCCCTATTTTAAAAGGTTTACAGAAAAGAAAGCTGCTGAGAAAAAAGCGCCGCCTAAAACCTATATTGATCAAGTACCAAAAGAAAAACCCCAACCTGTAAAATTAAAAGTTGCTGATGGTGTTTGGTTGAGTCTTCTTCCAAAGTTTGCAATCGACGATTTTAATGATGAGGTAGTAGAATTGTTGAAAGTGTATTTGATGAACCATACTACTAAAGCGTATCAATTTACCTACAAGCAACAGTTTTTAGGCGAAACTAATTTTGAGATAGTTTCTGAAATTCAACCCTTTCATGATTTTTATATACACGATATTGATTTTGCAGCAGTGAATGATAGTCCCTCTTTTAGTGTTGATTTTTCTTTATTGAATCCTGAAAAAAAGAAAGCAACACATTTTGAAACGAATTTGAAAATTAAGCCCAAACAGATTTTTCAAAAAATCGAAGCATTAAAGGATACCAATCTTCCTACCATTTCCTATTTACTATTTGAGCATTATCCTGATAGAGTAGAAGAGGAAAAATTTGAGTTAAATTCTTTAGCAGCGAAGGGCTTTAAGATATACGATGCATCAAAGGGAAGGCAACACTTACCACCAGCAAGGTCTGTGGTTGACTTGCACATTGAAAAATTATCACAGGATTGGAAGCACTTGAGCAATTTTGAGATTCTAACGATACAATTGAATGAGTTTGAAAAACAAATGGATGCTGCCATTTCACATTATCAACCATCTATCATAATGATTCATGGGGTAGGTTCTGGTAAGTTGAAAGATGAAATTCATGAAATACTAAAAGTGAAAAGAGAAGTCAAAAACTTCTTCAATAAATATGACCCAAGGTTTGGTTATGGTGCAACTGAGATCTTCTTTCAATACTAAGCGACATTATTAAAGTGTCCAACTTCTCATTACTAGTTATATTTGCAACGCTACAAACCCGAGCTATCGCTCTTACGCAAGTGAGGGAGGAAAGTCCGGACAGCACAGAGCAACCCACCGGTTAATGGCCGGCATCTCGATTTATCGAGAGAGAGATAGTGCCACAGAAAATAACTACCTCTGAGCAATCAGTGGAAAAGGTGAAAATGTGCGGTAAAAGCGCACGGTCTTTTTGGGTAACCAGAAGGGCGGGTAAACCTTGGGTGTTGTAATGCCACGTATAGGAACGTTCGAAGGCTGCTCGCCTGAGTTCCAGGGTAGGCAGCTAGATCCTGTAAGTAATTACAGGGCCAGATAAATGATAGTTTAGAAACAGAATCCGGCTTATGAGGTTTGTAGTATTTTTTGTTGAATGTTTATAGAATAAACTCGCTTAAATAACGAACATTCGTTATTTAATTTCTTATATTTATAGTACAATTAGTTCTATGAGTACTACGATTAATAGGAAGCCGATTCGCTTTTATAGCGATCCCAAAAGAGTCATTGCCCGTTTCTTTTATCCTGGCCCTGAAAGCCGCGTACAGTCTATCATTCAGAAGGTTAGAGATATGCCCGATGAGGCAGCACAGTTAACATTAAATCAATCGTTAAGAGAGTTTTCAAGTCGGCATAGAAATATCTCAAAAATATTTTTGAAGCATTATCATAGAATGACTGAAATGCTAAGCAGTAGGGCTGGGGATTTATCAGTTCTTACAGAATCAAAAAAACTTTTAATAGGAGCTTATTTTACTTCGGAATACAGCATTGAATCAGCTGCTTTTTTTAACCCTTCCATGGTTGAAGACCCTGATCAAAGTGGTTTGCAAAAAGGCGAAAAAAGAGTGATCATAAGTTTTAGGGCAACTGGGGAGGGCCATATTTCATCCATCGTTTTTAGAGGGGGGATCTTAGATGACAAAAATAATTTGGAATTAATTCCTACCGGCAGGCTCATTGATGAAGCCGAGGTCATCAAGAATTTTATTTATACCAAGGCCTTCTTTCATCAAAAATTATCGGAAATGCATTCTGACCAGCCCATTGTAAATACGGTGCTGGATAAATTGAGAGATGAGTTTGACTATAATGAATTGTATAGTGCCCTTGAGCAAACTAGGAGAGAAAACAGCTTAAACGATGAGGATAAGCAAGTTCTTCAAACAATTTCATGGTTGGGAGCTTCACATTATGAAATCACATTTTCATTAGATACTGGAATTTCTGACCGTGTCATTTTTCCTATAGCTGCTGCTGAAAGTAATGGTATTGAAGATGCCCGTTTCATGAAGTTTACTGATGATGATGGGTTAGAGCGTTATTATGCCACTTATACAGCTTATAATGGCCATTCCATCATGCCTAAGCTTGTTGAAACCAAAGATTTTTATAAGTTTAAGATCATGCCAATTTTAGGAGAAAATGCGCAGAATAAAGGAATGGCAATATTCCCTCGAAAAATCAATGGCAAATTCGCCATGCTCTCTAGAATAGATGGAATCAATAATTATGTGATGTTTTCTGAAGACATCAATTTATGGGGTTCGGCTTTAAGAATTCAAGAACCAAAATTTCCTTGGGAGTTTATCCAGGTTGGTAACTGTGGTTCGCCAATTGAAACTAAATATGGCTGGCTAGTGATTACTCATGGTGTAGGAACCATGCGCAAATATTGTATTGGCGCCATGCTCTTAGATTTAGAAGATCCTACAATTGTTATTGGTGAATTATTTGAGCCTCTTGTATCACCCAATGACGAAGAAAGAGAGGGTTATGTGCCCAACGTGGTGTATTCCTGTGGTTCGATCATTAATAATGGAGAACTAGTATTGCCTTATGCGATGTCGGATACTTCATCTACTTATGCTACTGTTAATCTTGATGAATTATTGGAGCAACTAATTCCTTCTGATTTTCATTCACTTCATAGTGGCATTAAAACAAAGGGACAGATCTTACTAGTAGAAGACGAGGTGTTAAGTCAAAGTGTTATTTCGCATATTATTAAATCAGATAATTATGAAGTAGTAGTAGCTCCAGATGGTGTTGTGGCATTAATGGAACTTGGTCGGAAAAAATTTGATCTGATTTTATCTGATATCGCAATGCCAAACCTTGACGGTTACCAATTACTTGAATTCATTAAAAAACATAAAAAGGAAGTACCTGTTGTTTTTCTTACAGGACATACCAGCGAAGCAGAAAAGCAAAAAGGTCTTCAATTAGGTGCATTGGATTATATCAATAAACCTATTGATCGAAAAATCTTATTAAGCACGATAAACAAAATTGTCAACAGATAAAATAGCTTTCACCGCTTTTAATTCTATTTCAAAATAGGGTGCTGCAACAAGCCATGCAATATGATATGCAATGGTGCTTTCTGCACCTTGGTTTCTATTGATGCTGAATTCTTCTATGCCATCATTACAGCCACAGGTTTCAATGTCATATAGTGGTAAATCATGATCATTAAAGCCTAAGAACCACTTGAACGAGTTACGTAATTTTTCTGCTGTTTTTGCATCTTTCTTAATTCGATACATGCAATTATACAATACAACCATTGCCATTGCATCGATTGGTTGTTGTGCGTATAGCTCATAATCTTCATCCATTTTTAACCAGCGATTACTTCCAATCAATGAAAGGTGTTCATTTGAAAAACATTTAGATTCAAGAAACTGGGTGCTAGCATCGGCAATTTCTAAAAATCGTTCTTTTCCAGTGATCTCATATGCCCGATACAATGATGCTGGTAAAAGTCCATTGTCATAAGAAATAATTGGTTCAAACCACTTCCAATTATCTTTCGAAAATTCATCGTAACCATCACAAATTTTAGTAGCTAACTCATCCATTAGCATGATAAATTTATCTTGATCAGGAAACCTTCTGATATAATGATGCAAACCTAGAATACAATTTGCAAACCCCCTTTTGTGGTTCATATTTTTTATCTGACCAATAGCACGATGGAATATTTCCATCGCCAATTGAAATATAGAGTCGTTTGGAGCATGCCTTATTAAATAACCTAAAGCCCAAATGGTTCTACCAGTTGCATCATCAGATTCGTCGTTTTCAAAAGTTTCATGAGTGAATGTCATGAAGTTTTTAAAACTGCCATCTTTGTTTTGCATGTGATTGATGTAAGACAAATATTTAATAGTTATTTGCAGATATTTCGGCTCTTTGAATTGCCTATAAGACATCATACTTAAAAGCAAGGCCCTTGCATTATCATCTAAACAATAACCTGCTTTGAAATTTGGAGTGCAACCAATGGCATGTTGTAGTATTCCAACATCATCTGTTAAGCGAATGATGTGTTGTAAATTAAAAGGATAGTCGATCAATTGATATTGCGATTCTAAATGGATCTCATGGTGATTGGCAATAGAAGCAAGATTTTTAAATATTCTTAAATATTTATTACTAATTAAGGGCCATGAAATTTTTTTGCCATATTCATAAGCATTTTGCTTTAATGAACTCAGTAAATTCGGATCATCTAACACTTCGTTGATCTGTTTTGATAAATCTCTCCAATCTCCAAATTCAAATAGTCGGCCAGTTCCATTTTGTAAAACTTCCTCTGCATGCCAATAAGCTGTTGAAAAAACTGCACAACCACCACCCAATGCATAACACAAGGTACCAGAGGTTATTTGTGCTTTATTATGATAGGGGGTTACATAAAGATCTGCTGCGAGTAAACAGGAAACCAATTGTTTTTCGCTTAAATATTCATCCATGAACTCTACATGTTCATCGAGTTCTAATTTACTCACCAACTGTTTAAGTGAATCTCGGTATGCTTCACCTTCATGTCGAACTACATGCGGATGCGTTTTGCCAATGATCACGTATAAAAGGTCTTTGTGTTTTTCAACGATGCTGGGAAGTGCTTTAATAGCTGTTTCTATGCCTTTACTTCTTCCAATCAGACCAAATGTCATCATCACTTTTTTCCCCTTCCAATGAGCAGGAGAATTTGGAACGATGGATTTTAAATCTTCAAAATCTGGAACACCGTGTTCAACTAGGAATATTTTTGCTGCGGGTACTTCGAAAACTTCTTTTAGAAAATGAATCGCTAGTTTACTCATGACAATGATCCCAGAAGAATAAGCTGCAATTTTTTTTAGTACCTCTTTCTGATGAAAATTTGGTTTTTGTAGAACAGAATGGAAAATGGTGACAACTGGAACTGTAAGTTTTCTTAGTAAAGAAATGAGCATTAGTCCGCTGTTACCACCAAAAATGCCATATTCATGTTCAACAATGCAGATGTCTGCATTTGATGCATTGATATATGCAGCTGCTTTAATATAATCTTCCTGATGTTGGTCACGGATAACTTTTGTAACAATTGCTGGGTAGTTGTACGATTGGCCAACATCATTCATTGCAATGACCTCAATCTCTAATGTAAGGCTTGATGCTTTTGCAGCACTTTCTAATGCTGTTACTACGTTTTCAGTAAATGTGGCAATACCACATTGACGAGGTGGGTAGTTCCCTAGGCAAATAATTTTCATATGCCATTAATTAACAGTGACCGATATTGACTTCAATTCTAGGGGCTTCGGCAAATATAAAGTGGGGAGTGTTGAGATTTTTATAACGAAACCGTATATAAATTTAAACATTTTAGATATATATATCCAATTAATTAGCAGTTAATCGGCATGAATACCTATTTATTCGGCAAAGAGCTAAATTGAAAACTATTTAAATTGGGATCATAATTTGATGTTTAAACAAGATACATCCTATAAAAAATCATTCACTTACATTTGTTGTATGACACAAGAACAGATTAAAGATATGAGAGACCGTGTTTTGGTTTTGAGGAGGTTTCTTTGACGTTGCTAACCGAACATATAAAGTAGAAACTGATCGCCAACTTTCTTTATCTCCTGGTTTCTGGGACGATAACCAAAGGGCTACGGCAATCATGAAAGAAATTAAAGTAAACGAATATTGGCTTAAAATGTACCAGCAGGTTGATACTGCAGTTGAAGATTTTGCCGTATTGTTTGATTTTTGGAAAGCAGGTGATGCCTCAGAGGCAGAAGCCAAAGAAGGTCATGTCCTTGCCATTCAATTGATCGAAGATGCAGAATTTAAAAGCACTTTAAACAAGCCTGAAGATGAATTGCCTGCAGTATTACAAATCAATGCGGGTGCTGGTGGAACTGAAAGTTGCGATTGGGCAGAAATGCTTTTACGCATGTACAGAATGTATGGCGATAAGCAGGGTTGGACTGTCACTGAATTAGATTATCAAGAAGGTGATGGTGCTGGTATTAAAAGTGCTACGCTGCAATTTGATGGTGATTTTGCCTATGGTTTTTTGAAAGCGGAAAGTGGTGTGCATCGTTTAGTAAGGATCTCTCCATTTGATAGTAATGCAAGAAGACATACCTCTTTTGCTTCCGTTTATGTGTATCCATTAATTGATGATAGTATTGAAATAGAAGTTAACCCAGCCGATATAGAATGGGCCTTCTATAGAAGTGGAGGCAGTGGCGGACAAAATGTAAACAAGGTAGAAACCGCTGTAAGATTGAAACACGGACCTAGTGGTTTTATTATCGAATGTCAGCAAGCTAGAACGCAAGGTGAAAACAGGGAACTGGCCATGAAGATGTTGAAAAGCAGATTGTATGAAGATGAGCTTCGCAAAAGACAGGAAGTACTAAATGCAACGAACGCTGGAAAGAAAAAAATTGAGTGGGGAAGTCAGATTCGAAGCTATGTTTTTCATCCTTACAAAATGATCAAAGACCATCGTACTGATTACGAAGTTGGAAACGTTGGACCAGTGATGGATGGAGAATTAGATGGCTTTATCAAAGCGTATTTAATGTCAGAAAAAGAAGATCGTCAATAAAAGATTAAGCCTCAATTCGAGGCTTTTTTTCTAGCCTAAACCAAAGGTATCCAATAATGATGGCAGAAATAGAAGCTACCAATACCGAAACCTTGGCTTCGTTTTGGGTGGCAACATGCTCAAATGCAAGTGTTGAAATAAAAATACTCATAGTAAATCCAATACCAGCAAGAATACCAGCTCCAATCAATTTATAAAAATTAACACCTTCTGGAAGTTCAGCCCATTTTCTTTTTACTAAGTAATAACAAAATGCTGTGATCCCTAAAGGCTTGCCTAGACATAAACCTATTTTAATGCCCCAACTTAATTTAGTATTCAAAGCTGCTAAACTTCCACTAGGTAAAGGGATGGCAGTATTTGCAAGGGCAAATATTGGGATGATAAGAAAGTAAACAGGGATATGAATTTTGTCTTCAAACTTTTTGAGCAAATTGGTTGGTACAAGAAATGCGAAAATTACTCCAGCAACTGTAGCATGAATTCCTGAGTTAAACATGCAATACCAAAGAGCTATTCCACATAAGATCTGCCAAAATCCAAAAGCAACTTTTTTAGAGTTTAGAAAATAAATGATGGAAGTGAATGCAATAATCCCCAATAAATAACCCAAATGTAATTCGCTACCATAAAATATGGCGATCACAATGATCGCACCCAAGTCATCAATAATTGCAAGTGCAGTTAAAAAAACTTTTAGTCCGGTTGGAATTCTTTTTCCTAATAAAGCTGCCACACCTAAAGTGAAAGCAATATCTGTAGCCGTTGGAATTGCCCAGCCTCTTATATTATCTGTTCCTTTATTGATCAATGAAAAAAGGATAGCCGGTACAATCATACCACCAATTGCTCCAAAGACGGGTAATAGAGATTGTTTAACTGTGGCGAGTTCTCCTTCTAACATCTCTCTTTTAATTTCCATGCCCGCTAGGAAAAAAAATACGGCCATTAAACCATCATTGATGAAGAGTAATGGACTATTAGGAAGATCTAATCCAATTAAATGAATATGATGGTCAGTTGTGCCAGAAAAACTAAAGTTCCACATTGAGAGGTAGTGTGCACCAATTTCACCCCAATTGGTTAAGATCAGAGAAAATGCAGTACATATCAATAATGTAATTCCTACTGAGCGACTATCATGAATGAAGGCTTCAATTGGACTGCTAAAATATTTTCTGAAAATAATCCTCATGAAGGGAAGTTACAAAATCAACGATATTATTGATTCGCTAAAATATCATATTTACTCTTGGGCCTTCTTTCATCCTGCCATTTAAAATTCTTAAGCTTTAACTCGTCATGATTTACTTGACGCATAGGGTAGGCATTCCCGGTAAGGTTATTTCTCCAAACAATTTTCTTAGGTTGATTGTCCTCGAAATCAATATCAATCATTTCAGCTTCCGATTTATTAACGCCGGTAAAATGTTTGGCTTCATCTAATCCGTAATACACATTTTCTGCGTTTCCTTTTGCTTGCATGAAATTAATTTGTCCGTCTACAAATTCAGCCCTAATGATATTGCCTTTCATTTGATTGTAGAAATTAGTACTACTATCAGCTTTACTTAATGCCATCGCATTTTCAAAGACCAATAATCTTTCTGGTTTCTTATTTTGTAGATATAGATAAATGGTATCGCCACTTATTTGATTGTCTTTCGACCAAGCTATCGGCTCTTTAAATAATCGGAATACCGAATCCTGCATCGAATAAAATAAACTATCACCTACAGCTTGAAGCGAATCGGAATAGATTTTTACATGATAAAAGGCTTCCACAAATTTATCGTGCGTACTATCTGCTTTAGCTTTGTCTATATCGCTTAGTGTATCTTTTAATGCCTTTTTAGTAGCAGTATCTCTTAGGTTAGGGATCTTCCTGGTTTTTAGCAATTCAGAAAGCTTTGCAGTGTATAAGGTATCTGCTGAAACAAAAATTGAATCCCTTCCTTGCTTGATCAATAATAAAGGCTTTTGAGTGGCAAGCATAGCCGATTTCTTCTTATTGGTCTTGATATTATTCGCAACAAGATCATAACCCTCAGCAGTGTCTTTGCTTCTATATACTGCATTACCACTAAATTCACTTAGTCCGGTTGAATCATCAAACACCATATCATCAGCAGTAAAAGTGTAAGTACTATCCTCAATAAGTGACCTTTGATGAAGGGTTCCTCTTTTATTCTTCATGTCAAAAAAACCGTCTTTGGTATGGATTATTCTGCTTTCATTGTAAATGGTACTCGGACAAGTAAAAGTGGCAATTTTAGTACTCGTATTATATTGAAGGGTATCGGTATTTACTTTAGTATCAGGATCAACCAGCTTCACATTCTGCTTAAAAATCACATCTTTGGTTTCACCATAATAATATCCTTCTCTACTTGTTAATACAGTCTTCTTATCAACTAGTTTACCTCCATTCCTATAAATACCAATTTTTAAAGTCACATCATATTCAAGGTCATCAGTTGTGAGTACACCTTTACCATCAGTGAGTTTTACTTTGGTTTTTAGATATGCTTTTTTTTCTTTACCAAGGTATTTTAGGTATTGTGCATAGGTATGTACACTATCAGCATCGTTGATATGAACATTGCCAAAGGCTTCTAACATGTTTTGAACCGAATTCAAAACAATACTATCGGCATAGATCCAAGTTTTTTCTTGCTTTACAATTACATTCTCACTTTTGTCTCCTGCTAAAGAGATCAGATTGGTTAAACTATCAACCTTTACAGCTCTATAATTAAGCGCTCTAATAATATCGATTTGCTTACCGGGCACAACAGTATCAGTAGGATTCCTTTGGGCAAAGGAATTGGACACTGCTATTAACAGTATCAAAAATGCTATCCATTTTACGGAACGAATCATTTCTGAATTAACTTGGTAGAATCACTGATAGGAGCCATTAATGGGCCGCTCTTATCTTTTTTTCCAAACACAGATAATTGTACATAACGCTTAGGATGAACTCTTAGATCATCCAATAATATGTTCGCGCTATGAACTGAATTATTCAGGTTGTCGTACAAAGCTTTGTCGTTTAATAATTTACCTAATGAACCATCTTTTGAATCCACTTTAGTTAAAACACTATTTAATTTTTCAATGGCAGATTTGAATTGTGTGACACTTCCCTTAATGTCAACCTGTGAAAACTGTTGGCTAGTTTTCTCAATATTGGTCATGGTGTTAGAAAGCTTCTCATTATTTGCAGAAAGGTTTTTTGTAAAACTATTCACATTATTCATCGACTGAGTAATACTTCCAGATTGTTCGTTTAACATCTTTTCAATCGATGCAGAAGAACCCATTAAACTCGCTGTGGTTGTATTCATATTTGCAATAACAGATTGCAAATTGTTTTTTGTAGAAGGGTCAAACACGCCGTTGATATTTTTTAAAACGGCATCCAAAGATTGAAGGGTATGTTTTAATTGATCAGCAACTGGTTCCAATTTGCTTGTTACTTCACCCAATAGTCCAGGTTCAGAAACTGTTGCAATAGTATCTCCCGTCAACATTCCCTTTGGCGAACTACCCAGCTTTATATCAATATTAGGAGTACCCAACATACTTTCTTTGATCACTGCAACTGAATTGTCTGGGATCATATAATAATCCTTCAGTTTAATGGTTACTAAAATATTAGAGAGATTCTTATCAGTGTTTTCAATTTCAAAAACAGAGCCTACCTGATATCCATTTACATAAACAGGATTAGACACCATGATTTGTTTGGTGTCTTTGTATTTCGCAAAAATATAATGACCGGTTTTGAAAAGTGTTTTACCGCGAATGAAATTATATCCAAGGATGAGTAAGGTAATGGCAATAGCAGTTAAGGCCCCAACCTTGGTTTCGTTTGATATCTTCATGTGCACAAAACTAAGGTTTCTTACTGTGATGCTATCAGGAAGAAGGTGTTAAAAATTAACAGTTTTCAAGAAATTATTTGCTGCCACCAACGGAAATCTGCTTTTCAAGCGAATATTTATACCTTTTTAATGAACGGATGATGACCTCACAAATTTCACGTTGTCCATCTTCACTATTGAGGTAGGTTTCTTCGTCGGGGTTAGAGATAAAGCCAGTTTCAATCAAAACAGATGGCATGGCTACGGCTTGCAGAACCCAAATACCTTTTTGTCTTTGTTGTGCTTGGCGACTGATCCTTCCAACTTTTTGGAATTCATCCTCAATGGTCAAAGCAAGGTTTGCGCTACGTTGAAAATATTGTTGTGTTTTGATAGTTGAGATCATCATTTTAGTGGGGTCGTTCGGATCGAAATCCTTGAGTTCCTTTGCAGACACGCTATCCATATAAAGATCCATGTTTTCGCTCAGCGCTTCTTTCTTTGCATTGGTCTTACCAACTCCATATATATATGTCTCAGTTCCTTTTGCAGGACTAGGAGTTGTCCAATGATTATAGTCGGTAACAGTTTTTGTACGTTTTTTCCTCTTTTTCCCTTTGCCTGTATAATAAGTCTCAGTATGATGCCCGGTTACTTCACTATGACGCGTTGGAGATGCATCGTTAACGTGGATGCATACAAAGAGATCGCCTCTTGCCTGATTGGCGATATTGGCTTTTTGGATCACTGAGTTAAAAACGTCGGTTCTTCTAGTCATTACAATTTCAACCTCTGGCATTTCATCGTGCAACATTTGCTCCAATTTTAGAGAAACACCAAGTGCAATATCTTTTTCATTCGAAAAACTTCCACGGGCACCACCATCCGCGCCACCATGACCAGCGTCGATCACAATTTTCTTAAGTACTTGTTTTTGGGTTGATTGGACTTTGTCTTGCACAAATGACATGCCTATTAACACGCAAAAACTTAACAAAACAAACACAACAAAATATCTCCGCATCATATCAATTCGTTAAAGGATTTTTCACACTTACCATTTTACACCTCGAAGGCCTTATTTTTGCCTTGATTACTATGAGCAAACTGTGCAAATTTAACGTAAAAACCCTCCTTGCTATTGTTGTGGCGGGTTATTTACTGATATTAACAATTCATTCAAGCGCAGCCAAAGCTCCCTTTCGGCTAGTATTTTCCATTGAAAATCAAAGAATTGACACCGTTCCAACGAAACAAGCTACAAAATATACAGTAGATAAAGAAACTGGTGACACCACTTTTCAGGATAGTATCCCTCACATTGATACTTTACATATTTCTAAAGATTCTATTGATGCACCAATTAAATATAGTGGCGATGATTCAGGGGTTCTGATCATTCCTACAAGGCAGTTTTATCTCTATGGTAAGGCGAGGATGGATTATAAAGACATGAAATTGGATGCTGCTACCATTAAATACGATCAGCAAAGTCAAGAAATAAAGGCCTTTGGTGGCATCGACACCGCCAATAATCCACTGAATAAACCCCATTTTGATCAGGGAGAAACAAAAACCATTAGCGATACCATTGCATTTAATACCAAATCGGGTAAAGCATATATTCAGAATACCTTTTTGCAAGAGGGGGAGATCTATGTAAATGCAGAAAAACTCAAAAAGATCAGCGCTGATGAAGCATTTGCTCGTAGGGCCAGATTTACCACCTGTAATTTAGATACACCGCATTTTGCATTCAGGACCGCAAAGATGAAAATCATCAATAACAAGATCGGCGTTTCTGGTCCCGCTTTCCCAGAATTTGAAGGGGTTCCCATGCCTGTTGGTATACCATTTGGGATCTATCCTTTAAGTAGGGGTAGACACTCTGGAATTTTGCCCCCATCATTTATTACAAGTGAGGATTTTGGGGTAGGTCTTGAAAACTTTGGTTACTATAAAGTGATTAACGACAATTTAGATTTTACAACAAGGGCTAACCTTTATTCTTATGGGGGATGGTTGGTGAATTTGAACTCGAAATATATTCGCCGGTATCGGTATACAGGAAACCTAAATGTTACTTTTCAAAATAGCAAAATCTTAAATAAATCAAGTTACAGTCTGGACGAGTTCAATGTTTCAA
This sequence comes from Bacteroidota bacterium, assembly GCA_026391125.1. Taxonomy (GTDB): domain Bacteria; phylum Bacteroidota; class Bacteroidia; order Chitinophagales; family Chitinophagaceae; genus Sediminibacterium. The sequence continues at coordinate 3,366 of JAPLEO010000057.1, read as the reverse complement.
AATCGTACATGATCAACTGGAGTCATAGTAGTGATCAGCGAGCAAGACCCGGAACTAGTTTTGGAGCAAGTGTCAATTTCGGAAGTACCAAGTTCAATAAAACCTTGCTCAATAACCCGTATCAGAATTATAATAACCAGTTAAGTTCATCCATTAATTATAGTAAAGACTGGCGAGGAAAATATAATCTATCATTAAATGCCAATCATAACCAGAACAGTAATTCTGGCTTGGTGAATATGAATTTACCAACGGCCAATTTTAGTGTGATCACTTTTTACCCTTTCCAGAAAAAAGAAAGTATTGGCAGCCCCAAATGGTATGAGAAACTGGGCTTAGGCTATACAGGAAATTTGCAAAACCAATTCTCGTTCTATGATTCAACATTCAATTTTAAAAGAATGATAGATACGATGCAATGGGGAGCACAACACAATATTCCCATTACATTATCATTGCCTTCACTCGGACCAGTTACTGTTTCGCCATCCATTTCATATGAAGAAAGGTGGTATGGACAACGCAATTTTAAGAGTTGGAATGATGCAAAGCAGAAAGTAGATACAACCATTCAAAAAGGATTTTATACTGCCCGTCAAATGAGTTTTGGAATTGGTATGAATACTAGAATTTTCGGTACCTATAAATTTAAAAAATCGAATAGTATTAAGGCCATCAGGCATGAAATTAGACCAAGTCTTTCTGTGAACTACAAGCCCGATATGGCTGGGAGATATTATTATTCTACACAGGTTGATACAGCAAAAAACAGGGTAAGGTTTTCGCAATTCGATGGGGGCATTTTGGGATCATTTTCAGAAGGAAAATTTGGAGGAATGGGCTTTGGTGTAGACAACTTATTAGAGATGAAAGTTCGTGATAAGTCTGATTCTACAGGTGTTGCTACAAAGAAAGTGAAATTGATTGATGGGTTTGGGTTCTCATCGAATTACAACTTTATGGCCGATAGTTTTGCACTAGGTAACTTCAGTCTTTATGCTCGAAGTACACTTTTTGAAAAAGTAAATATTACGGCATCTGCAAGTTTAGATCCTTATAAAGTTGACAATAAGGGCTATCGTCAAAACGAATTATTATTTGACCCTGCGCATTTTAAATTTGGTAGAATAACTAGTGCCAACCTAGCAATCTCAACATCATTTAAGAGTAAAACAAAAGATGAGAAAGCGGGTAAAGAAAAAAAGGAATTGCCTATAGATCCTTTCATGACGCCTGATGAGCAGCAAAGACAATTGCAATTTGCAAAATCAAATCCTGCAGAATTCACTGATTTCAATGTTCCTTGGTCGCTTAGTTTTTCTTATTCATTAAACTATACAAGAACACTAAAGGCCGATTATAGTGCATGGGAAAGCTTGATTTATTCTTCTATGAATTTCAATGGCGACTTTACCTTAACGCCAAAATGGAAAATGGGGGGTACTGGATATTTCGATTTTAATGTTGGGAAATTGCAACAGCTGAGTATGTTCATTACGCGTGAAATGCATTGCTGGCAATTGGCTATCAATCTTACGCCTATTGGCTTGTACCGTTCTTTTAATATTACCGTAAATCCAAAATCAGGTATTCTTAGAGACCTGAAAATTAATCGTAGTAGAACTTTCTCGAACTACTAAAATAAGTGAAGAGATAAGAAATAAGTGAAGAGTGAAGAATGAAGAGTGAAGAGTGAAAAAAACTCAGTGTTAACTGGGGCCCTTGATCTAAGCAATTCAATGGTTACTCATTTGCTACGTAGTAATCCTTCATGATTTGGAACACTTTTTCTTTTAATTCTTTTGATGTTAGTCCATCCACTTCAATTGGCGCTAGAAAATGAATTTCAACGGGATGTGGAACAAGCCAAAAAATTTTATTAGAAGGCAAAGCTTTTTTTGTGTGTAATAATATGGCTGGAATGATCGCGGTTTTTGTATCAACTGCTAATTTAAATGCACCATCATAAAATTGCTTTAAAGGGTCAGCACTTTTATTTCTTGTTCCTTCAGGAAAGATGCACATGTGGAAACCCTTTTTCAGTGCGGCTTTCATATCTTCAAAACTTTTTCTTCTACTGGCATCACTATTACGATCTACTAATACCGAGCCTCGTGCATAATAAAATCCGAATAATGGAACTTTTGTAAATTCTTTTTTTGCAATCGTTTGATTTGGTCCGGGTATAAAAGGTGCCGATAATGGAACATCAAGCATTGCATTATGATTGCAAGTAATGACATAGGTCTTTCCTTTTTCGAAGTGTTCTTTACCTTTTACTGTAACCGGGCAGCCAACTAAATTCAACCAAGTCCATTGCCAACCTTTTGCAATTAAAATGAACCACCACATGCCCTTGGGGTCTTTGATCAGCTTCGTTAGCAGTGATGGAATTAATATGATTAAAAAAGTTCCGGCAAAACTGATCAGTCCCCAGAATGCCCAGATTCTGGCAAATATTTGTAAAAGTATTCCTGGCTTTGCTGATCTTGATTTCATCTTTACTTTATAAGTGGTGCAATATCTTAATTTTCTTTGAAAATATTTATGATGAAAGTTTCCAATCGATCGGATCATATCCTTTTCTAACTAGATACTCATTTGCTTTACTAAAATGCTTGCATCCAAAAAAGCCTTTTTCCGCACTAAAAGGTGAGGGATGGGCTGCTTTTAAAATTAAATGCTTACTATCATCAATAAGGATCTGCTTTTCTTGAGCAAATTTCCCCCATAGTAAAAAAACAAGTCCCTTTTTTTCTGCAGATAAAGTTCTGATTACTTGATCTGTAAAGGTAAGCCAGCCCAATTGAGCATGGCTAGCAGGTTCGTTAGCCCTAACCGTAAGACTTGCATTTAATAATAATACACCTCTTTCTGCCCAGACGGTTAGATTGCCAGATGTAGGAATTGGGAGGCCAATATCTGCTTGCAACTCTTTAAAAATATTTTGAAGAGATCTTGGAATGGCAACCCCATCTTGTACAGAAAAGCTTAATCCATGAGCTTGACCATGACCATGGTAGGGGTCTTGACCAAGGATCACCAATTTTACTTGATCGAATGGAGTGCTATCAAAAGCATTGAAAATATTCGTCCCAGCTGGGTAAATTTGCTTGTTTAGAGCTTTTTCTGCCTTCAAGTGTTCGATCAATTGAAGAAAATAAGGCTTCTCAAACTCCTCTTTCAGACGTATTTTCCAACTTTCTTCAATTTTTACCTGCATTTTTGTAATTGATTTTGGCTGCAAACTAATTAAAATTTATTTTCGCAGCCCTTCAGGTAATTTATTACCTAAATGGTTCGGTAGCTCAGCTGGATAGAGCACAAACCTTCTAAGTTTGGGGCCATTGGTTCGAATCCAATCCG
>JAPLEO010000097.1 GCA_026391125.1 Bacteroidota bacterium | reverse complement strand
TACATTGGGTTTACGAAGCATTACTTTTGGAAAACTAACTTTCAAACAAAGTTATTCTAACAAACCGCCGTATACCGAACGGTACGTACGGTGGTGTGAGAGGACAGTAAGGGAAATAATCCCTTACTTCCTACTCGATTATAAACATCACTTTTATCCTATCATCTTACAATCCTCTTTTCACTTTTATCTTTTATCTCTTCACTACATTCAATTTTGAGAGAAAAGTTAGTTATTAATAGCAGCTTCTTCCTGTGCTTTGATCTTCAATTCCCAGGCCCAGGCTGTGCGCATCATGTCTTTCAAATCGTATTCGATTTTCCAACCGAGTTTGTTAACTGCTGCATCGTTGTTTGCGTAGATGGCAATCACATCGCCGGGGCGACGTTCTGCGATCTCGTAGTTGAGTGATACACCACTTTGTTCTTCGAAGGTTTTGATGGCTTCTAATACGGTTACACCTAGGCCAGTTCCAAGGTTGAATACATCGCAATGTGATTCATTCTTTCCTTGCTCTAAATATTGGATGGCTAATGTATGTGCGTGTGCGATATCACAAACGTGAATATAATCGCGCACACATGAACCGTCGCGGGTTGGATAATCGTTACCAAACACTTTCATCTTTGGTAATTTACCGATCGCTGTTTGTGTGATAGCGGGTACTAAATTTTGTGGTCTACCAATTGGTAATTCGCCAAGGATGGCGGTAGGGTGCGCACCAACTGGATTAAAGTAGCGCAGTAAGATCACATTGCATTTGCCATTCTTGGTAAATGCTTGCAACATTTCTTCCCCCATTTGTTTGGTTGCACCGTAGGGTGATTCTGCTTGTTTGATCGGAGATAGTTCTGTTACTGGAATGGCATCAGGATTTCCATAAACAGTACAAGAAGACGAGAATACAAAATTGGGCACACTAAATTCTTCTACACATTTCAGTAGATTGATCAGTGAGAACAAATTGTTTTCGAAATAAAGTAATGGAGCACCTACTGATTCACCTACAGCTTTGTAAGCTGCAAAATGTATTACCCCAGCGATATCTGTATTCTCTTGAAACACGGCTTGTGTTTCATCGAAATTCTTTAGATCAACTTTATAGTTCTTGATTTTTTTACCTGTGATCTGCTCAATTCCCGCAATCGAAAAATTGGAAGAACGAGAGTTATCATCAATTGAAATTACATCGTAACCATTGTTCAATAGATCAACGATGGTATGAGATCCAATAAATCCACAACCACCTGTAACCAGTATCTTTTGCATATTTCAAAATTATATATCAAATATAAATTGAACTATTCAATAAGTAAGCTAGTGCGATGAATTAGATGAAAAGTTTTAATAGGTAGAAAACGGTTGCCGCCATTAAAGCAGATATTGGAATGGTGATGATCCATGCCCATAAAAGGTTAATGGTTACACCCCATCTCACTGCACTCAAACGCTTTGTTGCACCAACACCAATAATAGAACCAGTGATAGTATGTGTAGTTGATACTGGAATTTTGAAGTGCTCTGTTAAAAACAAAGTAATCGCACCAGCAGTTTCTGCTGCAACACCTTCTAATGGCGTTACTTTGGTGATCTTTGTTCCCATTGTTTTAACGATTTTCCAACCACCACTCATTGTTCCTAAACCAATGCACAAGAAACTGGTAAATGGCACCCAACTATACTGGATTACAAACTGGTTAAAGTCCATATGATTACCCTTTGTTCCTTCGTAGTAGATCATGGCAGCGCCAATGATTCCCATTACTTTCTGGGCGTCATTACCACCGTGACCAATACTGAACGCAGCTGATGATACCAACTGTAATCGTTTGAACCAATTTTCTGCTTTATAAGGATTCGATCGTTTAAATAAGTGAACAATCCCTATCGTTATAAAAAAGGCTATAAACATTCCAATTAATGGAGCCAAGAAAATGAATAAAAATGTAGGAACTACTTTTGCATAGTTAATCACATCTACACCAGCCATGCTAAAACCCTTTGCATTAGCAAGTGCTGCGCCGATGAACCCTCCCATCAAAGTATGTGATGAACTAGAAGGGATACCAAACCACCATGTAATCAAATTCCAAATAATCGCTGCGATAATACCCGCGAGTATCACTTGTAAGGTAACAAACTCGGGATGTACCCATTTAGCAACGGTGTTACCAATACCAAATTCTTTGAAAATGTATTTTGAAATAAAGAAGGCTGCAAAGTTGAAAAATGCTGCCCAAACTACAGCTTGAAATGGTGTCAACACTTTTGTTGAAACGATTGTTGCAATTGAGTTTGCAGCGTCATGGAATCCATTGATGAAATCAAAAACGAATGCCAAAACAATAATCACTATTAGTATGGTTAACATGGAGCTGCGGTTTACGCGTATTTGATGATAATTGATTCGATTACGTTTGCAGCGTCTTCACACTTATCGGTAGCGATTTCCATTACCTGATAAATCTCTCTCTTCTTGATCACTTCTTTAAAGTCGTTCTCTTGCTGAAACAAAATTTCAATACTCATATCAAATACATCGTCGGCTTGATTCTCGATGCTATTTACTTTTACCATGGCTTCGGTCATCGCACGTAGGTTCTTCATATCACGAAGTCCGAATACTGCTTTCTCAATCTCAATGGTTCCCTGTAAAATCAGGTCGGCCATTTTCTGGATCCCAGTATCATTAGGGTTTACATTGTAGAAATTAATTTTCTTAGAACATGCATAAATGTAATCTGCGATATCATCCAATGCAGTTGCTAAATAGTGAATGTCTTCACGATCAAAAGGCGTAATAAAATTTCTACCTAATTCAGTGAAAATGCGATGGGTATTATCATCATTCTTGTGTTCTAAGTCTTCGATCTGTGCTAAAAATGCAACTCTTTTATCTGCATCTGGCTCACTTACCAGTTCTTTCAATTTAATACCCATTTCGTGTACTTTTCTAGCTACGTCTTCGAATAGCTCATAAAACACAACATTTTTTGGCATAAAAAACTTTCCAATCGAATTGATACCCATGACTTTATAATTTGATGCAAAAATAAGGTTCTCTATATGGTTATCTAATATAGCAGTTTTGTTAACAATTAGATAATATATAAATTAATCATTACTTAAAACTAGTTAATTATCAATATTAATTATGTAAGGTTCTTTCATCTAAAGTGAAGCCAATGCTGGTTCCAACGTCTAATTTGCTCCTAACATGCATCGATTGACCATGGGCTTCGATGATATGCTTACAAATTGCTAGTCCCAATCCGGTACCTCCCACGTCTCTACTTCTTCCCCTATCTGTTCTATAAAAGCGTTCAAAAATTCTTGGAAGATGGTCTTCACTGATCCCAATACCGTCATCACTAAATTCAATCAACACCAATTTGCCATCGGTTTTATAAATGCTTGCTACGATACTACCGTCTTTCTTTCCATATTTAGTAGCGTTCTCGATCAAGTTATTAATTACCTGCCTGATTTTTTCTTTATCCGCAAATACATTCACTGGTGCTTCACAACCTTTCTTAATACTTGGTTTGATATTTTTTACACTGGTTTTGATCGACAGTGTTTCGTATACTTCTTTGATCAGATCTTGAATCACAAATAATTCTTTGTTAAGGGGCTGCTCACCACTTTCTAATCGCGATATTTCATCAAGGTCTTCTGCTAAGTTTACCATCCTATCAACATTCTTAGCAGCATTCTCTAAGAATCTACGATTTACGTCAGGGTTATCAATGGCGCCGCTTAATAATGTATCTACATAACCCTGTATCGCAAAAATGGGGGTCTTGAATTCGTGCGAAAGATTTTGCAAAAATTCTTTGCGATATGCTTCATTGGTTTTTAATAATTCGATTTCTTCCTTTCTTTGCTCTGCCCATTTTTCTACATCCTCCCTTACTTCGTCGATACTTTTTTGTGGCAGGATATATTTATAATAAGTCTCTTCTCTTTTATTGGCCTTTGTTTGATAAATGAATTTGTAGATCAGTTTTATTTTTCGATAAATAAACCATTCTAGCACAAATTGAATGAGAAGGTAACTGCCTAAAAAAGTAACGATCAGTGCTACCAACGTAATGATCCAATTCTCGCGGACAAACCAGAACCCCAATGCGATAGGCACTGACAATACCAAGGCCGTAAAGGCTGATAGTGTTTTGGGACTAAGATTCTTTGGATTCAACATCTACTTATTGCGGTACTTTTTCTAGGGTAGCGAAAACAAAGTTAATCAGCATTTTCAAGAATGGGCTCTTTCTATGCATCAAACTTATAACCAACACCTTTCACAGTGGTGATACAGTCGATTCCCATTTTCTGCCTGATCTTACGGATGTGTACATCGATGGTACGGTCGCCCACGATCACATCGTTTCCCCATACCTGTGATAAGATCTCGTTTCTAAGAAATACCCTACCTGGGCGGGAGCCTAGAAGATAAATTAATTCAAATTCTTTTTTTGCAAGCACCACATCAACGCCATCAATGGTAACCATGAATTTTACTGGATCAATATTGATGTTGCCAATAGAAAGGGTTTTGCTTTCATTAGGCTGACTATTCATTCTTCTGAACAAAGCGTTCACGCGACTGATCAATACTTTCGGACTAATCGGCTTGTTCACATAATCGTCTGCACCTGATTCTAATCCTTTGATTTGAGATGCTTCATCGCTCAAAGCAGTTAGAAATATAATAAGGGTTTGCTGAAACATGGGTTGCGTGCGGAGTATGCTGCAAACCTCGATACCCGTTTTCTTGGGCATCATAATATCTAATATGATTAAATCTGGATTGAGTTGCTTAGCTCTTTCAATTGCTTCATTGCCATCCTTAGCAGTATAAATTTCATAACCCTCTTTTAAAAGGTTATAAGATATGATCTCCAAAATATCCGGTTCGTCGTCTGCAATCAAAATCCTTTTAGCTTTGCCTTCCATCTTAACAGTATGTTTACACAAACTTAATTTTATTGTTTGGCAATTCAGCTAATTCTGATTATTATGTTATTGTTAACTGTATTTGCTCCTACCTGTCTTTTACAATTGAAATGATAGTATTTTTGAGTCATCCCATACATGAAATATTTATATCAATTCATTATAACCTTACTCTGCAGCGTACCACTTTTCGCTCAAAATACAGGAGAGATGCCTGCAATTCCAGCTATGCGGCAATTGCATCACCAATATATCATTGAATCTCAAAAAAAAATAGACGGGTTTTACGCCGCTTCAGATAGTATTGGGAATTTAAAAAAACGAGATGCTGATAGTACCATTTTCAGCATTCGCTTAGAAATTGAAAAGAATAAATTCTTTACCGAGAACGATAAGTTTAAATGGTTGCGTAGCACTAATGAAATTTTGACAGGATTTATATCTGCCTATCAATCGAGACTCATTCATTTGTCAGACCTCCAACAAACCATTCTGGCATTTAGTAAAGCCATGCATTTAGAATTGGCCATCCAATCTATTTATCCTGTGTTTGAAGAAAACGATCTAGCTATTTGTAATGTGCTGGTAGATAATTACGGACTCATTGATAATTCTGGAATAGGTAAATCTAGAGACCTGATTGTTTGGAAATTCTGTCAGCAACATCCTGAGCAAATTTTGTCCATGCTCAGTAAAAATCCGAATAATGAATTTGCAGATACATTAATTATTCAGGCAGCATTTCACGACCCTGAAAAATTGTACAATTACGCAGCTGCACCAAATGCGTTGGGAAGAAAAATTCAGTCGGCCAATCATCCACTCGTACAAATCATCGGACAGCTTTCTGTTACCAAAACAGGTAGAATGTACTTTCCTTTTTTGGATAAATTATACCATGGTACGATTAGTATAGATTCTATTACTCCAATGCTAACTGATGAGCATGCTGAAAAATATTATAAACAATTAGTAGCCACACGAATCGAATATTCTAAACGCATGCAGCAAGGCGATACTGCTCTTTTAGTAGGTGTTTTAACAGCCAAATTACGAGCCAAGGCAATTGAGCTATACATCAATGATATCAATGCTTTGCACGAATTGAAAGACCTGAAAATAAGGTTCAAAAAGTTAGACTCGCTCAACGCACAAGAGCTCTATTATTTAGCTGTGATGGGTGAATCAGAAATGTATACTTCAAGTTTTGTGAGCGGTGTTTACCCACGCATGTTTCAAAATATGCAGAAACCCAATGCAGATAGTTTACTGAACTGCTTGAACGATGATTATTTTAAAAAGTTCATCAAAATATCTGCCACTTATAACACGCTCGATGATCTATTAAAAAAGATGGATTCGGTAGCTGCGGAAAAAAGGATGCGCAGTTTTGTGGATGGATTAGAACAAACAAAAAGTTTGGAAGAAGCAGTTGATGTGGCCGATTCCTATGCTAGTATTTACCAACCTGCGCTCAGAACTTTAATACTTCAGGAAGTACAGAAAGAATTAACTAGAAATACGACTACCGCAAATAGTAGGGGGATCAAAATATATCAATTGATGCAAGACATATTTTTATCCATTGATACTGCAAATCATATAGATCTTACAGCAAAATTGGGTATTCCGCCTGTTTATACTATGCCACTCAAAAGGTTGCAGGATACAAGCGGAAGGGTAGTGATGCAACAATTTTTTTACGGAGACAAAGACGGGGGAAATGTTTTCAATGCTTTTGTTGCAGGCTTCCAAAATGGAAAATGGAAAATTGTATTTAAGCCCGAATGGGTTGAAATTTCATCCAAAACTGGCGTACCAGTTACCATTTTTGCCAACCGACCATTGGATGCTGAAAAAGACCTGGATGAAAAAGCACAAAACAGTTTGATCAGCTACTTGAAAGAACAACAATTAGCAGCTACTGTTGTAATTCACCGTGGACATAGTTACCACCTCCGTTCAACCATTGAAAAATTATCGCATTCGGCGCAACTGATCATTCTTGGAAGTTGTGGAGGATATCAAAATTTGAATGAAGTATTAGATATTTGCCCAGATGCACATATCATTTCTACCAAACAAGTTGGTACTGGAGTCATTAATAAAGGTCTCATCAACGAGATCAGTGAAAAACTCCGTTTGCAGCAAGACCTTAACTGGCCTGCATTGTGGAACGATCTGGCAAAGCAGATCACTCCTAATTTAAAAGAAACTTTTGAAGACTATGTACCTCCACATAAAAATCTAGGGGCCATTTTTATTATGGCATTTAATAGACTCATGTAGCACTAGTTATTTTATTCGTCTTCCCAGTCTTCGTCGGCCTGGTCGTTATCAAATAACAGTTCGTAAGCCAATGCTTCTTCGTCTGTCAATTCTTCGAGGATCTCGAAAATGGCATCTTCTTTTTTTCTCCAATAAGTGATTTCCTCTTCTGCATCATGCAAAATCAGAAATATAGCTGCATTGGTTTCTAACATGGGTTGCACCAACACCAACTCTTCTCCATCATTTTCTGTAATGAGGTAGTATCTGCCAATGATTAATTCTGAATAGGTTGACATATGATCAATTTTACACAAGTTCGTTCTTAAAAATCAAGTGCCGAAAACAATCTCGTGAACGAACTATTAATTATTGTAAAAAAGGATTGCTTTCTTTTTCATGCCCAATTTTGGTAGGGCGACCATGGCCGGCATACACAACTGTTTCATCAGGCAGGGTAAATAGTTGTTCGCGAATACTATTTAATAGTGTTTCAGAATCGCCATATGGAATGTCTGTTCTTCCAATACTTTGATAAAATAATACATCCCCTCCAATTACAAATCCTTGGTTTTCATGGTAAAAACAAATACTTCCGGGAGAATGTCCGGGCGCCAGACGAATTTTAAATTCATCTTCTTCCAGAAAAACGGATTCTCCATGCTGCAAAAAATGTAGGGGGCCACTATAATTTATAAAGGGTAAACCATAGGTTTCACCCGATTTAGGGGCAAAAGCCAATACCTTTTCCTCGTTGGGATGAATATAGAGCTCCAAGCCATAAGTACTGTGTACCCAATCGTTTCCAAAAACATGGTCCAAATGACAATGGGTATTGAGCAACTGTATGGGCTCTAATTGCGTATCTTTTATAAAGTTTTTTAACGTTTCTTGTTCAGCGCTAGTGTAACAACCAGGATCAATTATAATAGCTTTGCCTGCATCGTTATAGAGCACATAAGTGTTTTCTTGAACGGGGCTGAATGTGAAAACTTTAACATGAATCATAATCTTAATTTTATGGTGCTTTTAAAGCTAAATGACTAATTTTAAAATACTAAAGTTCGGATATGCATTTCAATAGAATAAATAAATGGTTCCTTTTCATTGGCTTTCTTTTGCCTTTATTTTCCATCTCACAGGTGAACTCTGTGATGTTTGGGAAAAACAGGATTCAACATAAAAAGTTTGTTTGGAAATTTTATCAATCACCCAATTTTAACACTTACACTTCTCAGGGTGGTGTAGAACTGGGCAAATTTGTTGCGCAGGTTGCAGAAGAAGAATTACCATCTATTGAAAATTTTACAGAATACTCCCTACAACGCCGTGCAAATATCGTGGTATATAATAACTATAACGATTATAAAAGCAGCAATATTGGGTTAGGGATGGATTGGCAAAATGCCGGAGGTTCTACCAAACTGGTCAATAATAAGATCATCGTTTATTATGATGGCAACCACGAACATTTAAAAAGAGGGGTCCGTGAAGGGATCGCCAAAGTGTTGACCGATAACTTACTATTTGGAGATGATATAGGAGAGTTTGCGAGCAATCAAGCATTATTGGATCTCCCAAAATGGTTGGTTGATGGCTATGTGTCCTATGCTGCTGAACCTTGGAGTAACGAAAAAGACGACCAGTTAAAGAGCGCTATGTTGGGAGGAAGTTATAATTCCTTTTATCAATTCGCATATGAAAAACCGCTGCTTGCAGGAAACGCATTCTGGTATTATTTTGGAGAAAAGTATCGCAAAGAAAATATTACCTACATGTTGTATCTGTCTCGTGTTTATAAAAACATCAACAGTGCCGCATTGCGGATTTGTAAAATGAAGTTCAAGGATGTACTGAGAGATTTTATGCAGTACGAGCAAGATAAATATATCAAAGACATTAGAGGCCGAAGAAATGCGCCGAAGGGTCAACTGAATATTACAGAAGATATTACCAAGAACGATTATATCCGTTTTGCAGCTAACCCTACTCCAAAGAGCAATAATTACGCGGTAGTAGAATTTAAGAAAGGTATTTATAGCGTTAAATATTATGAGAATTTTTATAACTCAAAAACGCTTTTACATTTTGGAGTTCGTACCAATACAGCCGATATCAATCCAAACTATCCGATCCTTGCATGGGATGGTAAGGGGAGTCGTTTATTAGTGGTTTATTGGAAAGACGGTAAGATCAATATGTTTGTGTATGATGCGATTGCACATTACAAAAAATATAAACAAACCATCGAAGGAATAGATCAGATCTTGGATGCATCATTTATGTTGGATGCCAATACCCTGGTGATGAGTGCTGTTAAAAACGGTCACTCTGATATCTTTACCTATAAGATCGAAGAGAATAAATTATTACAAGTCACCAATGATGTGTACGACGATGTGGACCCAAGTTTCGTGGCATTCCCGAATCGTACAGGGATCATCTTTTCCTCTAACCGTCCAAACCCAGATGCGGTAAGTGCAGATACGGTTTTGCCAGGTCGTCATCCATTCAATGTTTACCTGATAGATGGTATGGGAGGCACTAGTATGTTTTCACAATTAACCAATCAAACATTTGGCAACGCTCGTTCACCCATGCAATACAACGGCACACACTTTACATTTGTGTCTGATCAAAATGGGATTAAAAACAGATGGGCAGGATTTTTCAAAACGGCTAGAAATGGCGTTGATACTTTGTATTATGTAGGAGATCAAATTTTACACAATCCTACAGTCAGCGAATTTGATAGCACATTACAAGCATGGCGTAAGAATGAACCAGATAGTGTGAGCTATTTTCAAGTATACAAAGATTCTACTTATACCTTCCCTATCACTAACTATCAAAGCTCCTTATTAGAAACTAGGATTGCAGGTAATAATGGTCAGGTGAGTGAAGTACGCCAAGAGGGTGACTTTAAATTCTTGTACAAATTGAAAGTAGATTCTATTGCTTTAAAGCGTAGAAATGTCAATCCCAAGCCAACTGATTACATGAAGAAAACGATGGATGCCAAACGCGCTGCGGAAGGCAAAGCCATTTTCTACAATAATAAACAAGTAACTCCAGCAGCTAAGAAGTCTGATAGTGATGTATTTCAGTCTGAATTCGCAGATGAAAAACAGGACACACTTGCCACGAAACAATTAATTAAAAATGCCGAACGTGCTTCAACACTGAGTAAATCGAAACTCTTCGATTACCGAATGAAGTTCAGTAGCGATTATATTCTGGCAGGATTTACGAATAATATTCTTGTTAATAGATACCAACCCTATGCTGGTGGTTCAGGCCCTATTCAATTGAATAATGGTAACGATCTGAACTTTACTTTCAGAGTGGGCACGAGCGATTTGTTTGAAGACATTAAGTTTATTGGTGGCTTTAGATTCGGAACCAATTTGAAGGACAAGGACGTGTTCTTGAGCTTCCAGAACTTTCGCAAACGTTTAGATTGGGGCATCACTTATTATCGTAGTAATGTCAGCAATTTCTATAATAGCAATTTCAACAACGAGCTATTCACCAATCTATTTCAAGCAAACTTCTCCTATCCATTGAATGAGGTTAAGAGTTTGCGTGCTACCATCGCCATGCGTACCGACAGAGGCGTACTTAAAACATACGATAACTATTCAGGCTATCCAGATCCAAACACTTTACCAGTAAGAGATACGGTATCTAAATATGCGCTTACTAGATTTGAGTACGTGCATGATAACACTATCAATCCAACACAAAATATCTGGAACGGATTACGTTTCAAGATCTACATGGATGTGAACATGCCGATTTATAATGCAGGCGCAGGTGCAGGAAAATTCACTTTCAATTTTGGAACAGACGCGCGTAAATATGTAAAAATCTATCGAAACTTTATTTGGGCTGGTCGCGCTGCCGCAGATTTCTCATGGGGCAATCAAAAGCTGATTTATTACCTAGGCGGTGTTGATGGTTGGATTGGACCTAAGTTCAATAATAACCCTCCAGCACCTGATCAGTCGTATGCGTTCCAGTCGTTGGCTGTAAATATGCGTGGCTATAATCAGAATATTGCAAATGGTAACAACGCGATTGTTTTAAATAGTGAATTCAGATTACCCATATTTTCAACATTCATCAATCGCCCCATCAATAATGCGTTTATTCGCAATTTGCAATTGATTCAGTTCATTGATTTGGGCTCTGCATGGAATGGAAAATACAATGGAATCACAAGACCGGGCCAATATATTCAACAAACCGACAATACTGGTTTCCCAACTAGTAATGTGGCTGTAAGGATTGATGCAGGCGGACTCGGACCACTTGCTGGTGGATACGGTTTCGGGCTGCGCAGTACTTTACTTGGATACTTTATGAAGTTGGATACCGCATGGCCAATGAAGGGTGTATTCGTTGGAAAACCAGTTTGGTACTTTGCTCTTGGATTTGACTTCTAGTAGTATTAACGTTATTATAAGCCTTAGAACTTGCCATATCGGCTATCTTTGAGGCAATGGCATCGTATTTTAAATCTGGAACTCTCTTCTTTTTATTGGTACTGTGTAGTACAATTGTAACGGCACAAAATAAAAAACTATCTGGTATTGTAAAAGACAAACAGAGCGACGAGCCCATTCCATTTGCATCCATTGTTTTTAAACTTTCTAAGAAAGGAGTATTAACCGATTCTGCTGGTAGATTTTCTGTTGAATTTGATGGCGTAAAAAATAATGATTCCATTACTATTCAAAGTGTGGGATATAAAGCGCTGACCATTGCTGTGTCTTCTTTTAAAGATTCGAATGCTGTGGCAACCTTTAAAATTGAAGTATTACCACCTTCAGGTGAAGCTGTAGTAAAGAGTAAATACAATCGAGCACTCTGGTTCTGGAATAAAATCATGGCCAATAAGGACAAGAATAATCGCACCCGTTGGGACAATTATTCTTATGAGATCTATAATAAAATTGAAATGGATCTCAACAATGTGAAGAAGGAAAAACTCCAGAAAAATTTACTTACAAAGCCACTAAGTTTTGTACTAGGTTATGTTGATTCATCAGAAGAACACGTAGCATATCTTCCAGTGTATTTATCAGAAACACTTTCAGATTATTATTTTCAAAAGAGTCCAGAACGCATTCACGAAGTAATCAAAGCAACCCGTACCAATGGAGTTGAAAACGAAAGCTTGATCAAGGAATTAGGTGGCATGTACCAGAACGTAAATGTGTACAGCAATTTTATTCCGGTTTTTAATAAAGATTTTATTAGTCCGTTTAATAGCAATGCTGATAATTACTACAAATTCAAATTAGCAGATACTGCCTATTTAAGTGGAAAGCGTTTAGTGCATTTTAGATTTTCTGCAAAGCGCAAAGGAGAGAACACTTTTGAAGGCGATTGTTGGGTAAACGATACCAGTTTTGCTTTACAAAAAGTAACACTACGCCCTTCTCCTGACGCGAATATTAATTTTATTGAAGGGCTATCCATCATTCAAGAATATCGATTAATCAACGATAGTGTTTGGTTCTTATATAAGGATCGTTTTGTTGCAGATATAGCACCCATTGGAAATAAGAAACTAGGTATCAAAGGAAGAAAGACTGCCACGTATGAGCATGTTAAATTAAATGATACTGCAACTATCGCTGATATTGCAAAAACAAAAAAGATCCAGCAGGTTGATCTGTTGCCTGATACAGGAAATTTACCAGATTCCTTCTGGCAAAAAAATAGGCATGAACAATTAGATAAAAACGAGAAAGCAGTATTGGCAGTTTTAGATACGCTGAATAAAAACCCTACTTATTTATTTTATAAAAATGTGCTAGAAGCAGCCATGAAGGGGACATTCGATATTGGTAATATTCGCTTAGGGCCTTGGTATTATTGGATGAGTGGCAACTATTGGGAAGGTGCAAGATTTAGATTTGATGTTTCTACAAATCGTGGGTTCAATAAAAAATTATTCCTTACTGCTTATGCAGCATATGGAACTAAAGATGGGGTATTCAAAGGTGGGGGAGAAGCAAAATATTTGTTTAATAAAGACTATTGGACTTTCTTGAGTCTTAGATATAAAAATGATCTTGACAATGGTCAGGTCAATTACGATCAACTTGGAACTGATAATATTTTTGCTACGTTATTTAGAAGACCAGGCATTCCCTTTAAGTTTCAACAATTAGAGAAAACAGAATTAGAATTTTATAAAGAATCTCCGAAAGGTTTTGGTGTTGGATTAACCTTGGTGAGCAAAAAATATAATGCACTTTTAAATTTACCAGGAAAAGAATTCTATCAACAAAAGGGAGCAGATCCATTCAATACTTTTGAATCGATTCTTCAAATAAGGTGGGCGCATCTAGAACGTAGTCTGATCACCAATTTCCATCGCGTAAGTCTGGGCAGTTTGTATCCTATTGTCGACTTTAAATACACCAAAGGATGGACACAGGTATTGAACAGTAATTACGATTATCATAAAATAGATTTTTCTGTTTCACACAAGTTCAAGATTTCACCTTATGGCGACCTATATTATAATGTATTTGCAGGTAAGGTGTTCGGAACGCTTCCTTATCAAATGCTCGACATCTTACCTGGTAACGAAGTTTACTATTATAGCAAGTATAGCTTCAACCTCATGGAACGTTTTGAGTACTTGAGTGATCAATATGCTGGATTTAATGTGGAACACAATTTTGGTCCGGGAATCTTTAAGTTTATACCGATCACAAGGAAAATGAAGTTTCGCCAATTCTGGAGTGCCAAAGGCATTGTTGGAAGTTTAACTGATGCAAATAAGCAAATGAATTTTGTAGGCAATTTTCCATATCGCTCACTCGATAACAAACCCTATATCGAGTTAGGTACTGGAGTTGATAATATTTTCAAATTCTTCAGAGTAGATTTTGTTTGGCGAGTGGCAGCACCACCTCCCATCAATGGAGATTTGAGAGATAAGTTTGGCATGTTTGCCAGCTTTAGATTCCAGTTTTAATTATTGATTTGCTGCTAAATATTGGCAGATGTTTTTTACGATGGCTGGTCCTTCGTAAATGAAACCTGTCCATACCTGCACCAATGCTGCACCCGCATCTAATTTTTCTTTTGCATCTGGTCCGGTAAAAATGCCGCCACTTGCAATGATTGGAATTTGTCCGTTCGTGTTTTTATGCAAATAACTTACTACCTCTGTAGCCCTTGCTGTAACTGGTTTTCCGCTAAGTCCACCTGCTCCCATGGCGGTTACCGAATCGGTGTCTGTGATAAGGTTAGCGCGACTAATAGTAGTGTTCGTTGCAACCAAGCCACTCAGTTTTGTTTCAAATGAAAGTGCAACGATATCTGCTAATTGTTCTTCAGTTAAGTCGGGAGCAATCTTCAATAACAATGGTTTTGGGCTAGCCTTCCCTTGATTAATATTTTGAAGATTCGCCAAAATTTTTGTGAGCGAGTCTTTTTCTTGCAGCTCTCTTAATCCCGGTGTATTGGGGGAACTCACATTAACCACAAAATAATCTACCGTTTCAAAAAGTTCCCGAAAACAGATCTCATAATCCTTCCAAGCATCTTCATTCGGCGTTACTTTATTTTTTCCAATATTTCCTCCCACAATCATTTTACCTCCAACCTGATCAGTCTTAGTATTGTTCCACTCAATTAGGCGTTGTTTGGCTTGTTGCGCACCCTGATTATTGAAACCCATCCGATTTATCAAGCCCTTGTCTTTAGGCAACCGAAAAACCCGAGGCTTATCATTGCCATCCTGTGCTTTTGGGGTAACAGTTCCAATTTCTACAAATCCAAATCCCAGGCAAGCCAGTTCTTTCAGATAGCTCGCATTTTTGTCAAATCCTGCCCCCAAACCAACAGGATTGCTAAAAAGAAGGCCAAATACGTCTTTTTCAAGGCTTTTGTCGGTCACTGAAAACTGACTTTGTAAGAAAGAACGGCCAATAGAAGTAGCACAGATTCTGTGCAGATTATTCATTGAAAAGTAATGGACTTCTTCCGCCGGAAAATTGAAAAGGAGGTTGCGCAGAATCGGATAAATCATGCTGCAAAGATAAAGAAGCCTTGGAGGCAAAAAATAATAGTTGCATAAACAACTTTTATTTAATTTTCCCTACATTTGAAGAGATTAAAAGATTAAGCCATGCAGGAAGCATATATCGTTGCCGGATACCGAACAGCAGTAACCAAGAGTAAGCGGGGCGGGTTCCGTTTTTATCGTCCAGATGACCTAGCAGTTGAAGTCATTAAAGGACTGGTAGCCACCATGCCACAATTAGATCCAAGTAGGGTTGATGATGTGATCGTGGGTAATGCTGTACCAGAAGCGGAACAAGGATTACAATTTGGAAGAATCATCTCTGCCCGTGCCCTAGGTATTGGCGTAGCAGGATTTACGATCAATAGATATTGTGCAAGTGGTTTAGAAGCGATTGCTTTGGCAACTGCTAAGATCCGCACAGGAATGGCTGATTGTGTGATTGCAGGAGGTACAGAAAGCATGAGTTTAGTACCAACAGCAGGTTGGAAAACTGTCCCTTCTTATACCATTGCGAAAACAGATCCTGATTACTATTTAAACATGGGTTTAACCGCAGAAGCTGTTGCAAAAGAATTTAATATTAGTCGTGAGGACCAAGATCTTTTTGCGGTTGGTTCGCACGCAAAAGCTGCAAATGCGATCAAAGAAGGATATTTTAAATCTGGGATCATACCAATAACAGTTGAGGAAACTTATGTCAATGAAAAAGGCAAAAAAGCCGTTCGTTCTTATGTTGTGGATACAGACGATGGGGTACGTGAAGGAACAGCAGTTGATGTATTAGCAAAATTGAAACCTGCATTCGCTATTGGAGGTTCTGTAACAGCTGGTAACTCATCACAAACCAGTGATGGTGCATCTTTTGTGATGGTGATGAGCGAAAAAATGATGTTGGAATTAGGGCTGAAACCTATCGGCCGACTAGTGAATTGTGCATCAGCTGGGGTAGATCCAAGAATTATGGGAATTGGTCCGGTTGCAGCGATCCCAAAAGTGTTGAAGCAAGCAAATATGAGTTTGGCAGATATTGATCTGATAGAATTAAACGAAGCCTTTGCATCACAATCGCTTGCAGTGATTCGTGAACTAGGATTGAATCAAGAAATCGTAAATATCAATGGCGGGGCAATTGCATTGGGGCACCCATTGGGTTGTACCGGTTCAAAATTAACCGTTCAGATCTTGAACGATATGAAACGTTTGAATAAAAAATATGGTATGGTAACTGCTTGTGTAGGAGGCGGACAAGGCATTGCAGGCATTATCGAAAATTTATAATTGAGGGTGTAAATAGAACTAACTTTAAGGTACAAATTTTGTATATGAAATGAGCCTTGTTTAATTTTAATCTCAATTGAAATGACTGTGGCGAATTACATGTAACCAAAAAAAAACTTTAGAGACATGAAAACTATATTAGTTCCAACCGACTTTTCCGATACAGCAAGAAATGCTGCACGTTATGCGTTAGCACTTGCCAACCAAATTGAAGCTTCAAAAATTGTCTTATACAATGCATTTCAAGCACCGGTAAGTGTAGATCCAATGGTTCCTACAGTTCAGTTGTTAGATATGGATCTGATGAAAAAAAGTAGTGAAGAAGGATTGCAACAATTCAAAGAAGAATTAAAATCAGAACCTTTTGGAAGTATTGAGATCGATACTTTTAGCGAATACAACGTATTAACTGGAGGCATCAATGATTTATCAAAAGCAGTAGCTGCAGATTTTATTGTGATGGGCATTACAGGCGGTGGTGCAGTAACAGAAACCCTGATCGGTAGTAATGCGGTAAGTGTTTCGCTCCACTCAACAATTCCAGTAATCATTGTTCCACCAGAAGCAAGTTTCAAAAAGATCAACCAAGTTTTATTGGCCTGCGATTTTAAACAGGTATTGGAAACAACTCCAGTAAAACCATTGAAAAAATTATTAGAAAGCACTGGTGCTGCCTTGCATGTATTACACGTAAATAGCAGCTCTGAAAAAGCACTGAATGTTTCTTTTGAAACAATGGTATTAGATGGTTTACTTAAAGGCAACAACCCTCAATACCATTTTGTAGAAAACGAATCATTCACAGTTGGAATTAATCTCTTCGCCGACAATAATAATATCGACATGATCATCACCATGCCTAAAAAGCACGGGTTCTTTGATAGTCTGTTCAAGAAGAGCCACACTAAACGACTGGCCTTTCACTCCCATTTACCGTTGATGGTCATGCACGACTAAGAAGAAGATAAAAGATAATAGATAAAAGTGAAGAGAGGTTTGAAAGATGAAAGGATAATAGAGTTCTTTAAACGATAAACCCTTGGCTTGCCAAGGGTTTTGTTTTAGAAGATAGTATAGTAGGCTTTAACTTTCTA
>JAPLEO010000058.1 GCA_026391125.1 Bacteroidota bacterium | reverse complement strand
TCAACTGTCCATTGAGCATATGATCTTCCTTCATGCGCATGAAGGTGGCATCGGTGTCTGTTTTACTAAAACTGTTTCTACCTTCTCCTATTATTTTTTCCTGTGCTTCATATTTATCCAATGCTTCCGGCCAATGTTTTTGAGCATAGTTCAGCTTTTGTTTAACCTGTTTATTGATACCCTTATCCTTTAATGCCTCATTGATTTTTTCTATGGTAGCTGTTACTTTCTCTGCATCTATTTTTTCAAAACTAGTTGGGTCTGTGTCATCCATCTCAGCTGCTGCAATACTTTGCGCATATTGCCACAGTTCATTTAGTTGTTGTTTAATTTTCTCTCTGTTGGTTTTAATAGACTTACCCCATACAAAAGTGTAGCGGTTGGCATTGGCTTCTATCTTAGTACCATCGGTATATAAATCTTTGATGTTCAGCAAGCCTTCCTCACACAATAATGTCACAACTTGTGTAAAGATTGGTTGAAGTGTTTTCTCTAATCGCTTACCTCTAAATCGGTTAATGGTATTATGATCTGGCTTGGCCATACCCGCCAACCACATAAAATAAATATTACTACTCACAGCCTCTTCAATCTTACGACTGCTGTAAATGTTATTGATATAAGCATATACCACTGACTTGAGTAACATCCGCGGATGATAACTACTAGTTCCTCCAGGCTTATATCCTGCAATTAATGAACTAATGTCTACTTTGTCTAAAACCGCACTTACTACTCGAACTGGATGATCTTTACTAACAAGCTCATCCAAACTAGGAGGTAATAGAAACAGTTGGTTCTGGTCGTGTTGCTTAAAAATTACTTTAAGATCTTGTCGCTTTGCCATACCATAAAGACACGAAAAGTAGTCCATTTATTGTATCTCTTAGCTACTCTTTTTATACACCCACTTTGTGTATAAAACCCCTCTAAAAACTTTTTCCATAAAAAAAGAGGCTATCCCTTTTGAGACAGCCTCATTTGTTTTAAACATCACTTTTATCTTTCCCTCTTACAATCCTCTCTTCACTTTTATCTCTTATCTTTTATCTAATCTTTCAAGTCCTAGTCCGAATTTGCGGCGTGTATCAAGTGCTATATCATACCCTGCATCAGCGTGTCTGATTACTCCCATTCCAGGATCATTTCTTAGTACCCTACTCAATCTTGCTTCTGCTGCATCAGTTCCATCTGCAACTATGACCATCCCCGCATGAATACTATAACCCATTCCTACACCCCCACCATGGTGCAGGCTCACCCAAGATGCACCACCTGCAGTATTAATCAACGCGTTTAAAATTGGCCAATCTGCTACTGCATCTGAGCCATCCAACATCGCTTCTGTTTCTCTATTGGGGGATGCCACAGATCCTGTATCTAAGTGATCTCTTCCTATTACAATCGGAGCTTTTACTTTTCCTGTGCGAACCAATTCATTAAACGCTAAACCTGCTTTCTCTCGTTCACCTTGTCCTAACCAACAAATTCTTGCAGGCAACCCTTGAAACGCAATTCTTTCATTGGCCATTTTCATCCATCGATGTAAGCTTGCATTTTCTGGAAATAAAGAAAGGATCAACGCATCAGTAACTGCAATATCATTCGGATCTCCGCTCAATGCGGCCCATCTAAAAGGACCTTTCCCTTCGCAGAACAATGGTCTGATATATGCAGGAACAAATCCAGGAAAATCAAATGCATTTTTCAATCCATGCTCTTGTGCCCTTGCTCTTAGGTTATTGCCGTAATCAAAAACGATCGAACCAGTAGCCATTAGCGCCAGCATTAATTCCACATGCAGTTTCATGCTATCGTAGCTCAACGCAATATATTTATCCGGATCAGCAACGCGCAAGTCATTAGCAGCTTCATTGGAAAGAGTATGCGGTATATATCCAATTAACGGATCGTGGGCTGAAGTTTGATCAGTTAATACATCTACGGGAATCTTTCTTTCAATCAACCTTTCCAATAAGTGTACTGCATTACATAATACGCCAATACTTAACGGCTCACCTGACGCTTTCGCTTCTAATGCTCGATCAATAGCGGCGTCGATATCAACCATTTTAACATCTAGATACCTTGTTTCTAAACGTTTATCGATACGCCATTCTTCCACCTCGGCCACCAAACAAACGCCATCATTCATGGTAACAGACAATGGTTGTGCACCACCCATCCCACCTAAACCAGCTGTTACCGTAAGGGTTCCTTTTAGGGTTCCATTAAAGTGTTTATTCGCAACAGCAGCAAAGGTTTCATAGGTACCCTGTACAATTCCCTGAGAACCGATATAGATCCATGAGCCCGCTGTCATTTGTCCATACATCATCAAACCTTTTTTCTCCAATTCTGTGAAATGCTCCCAGGTTGCCCATTTAGGTACTAATTGCGAATTCGATATCAATACACGTGGTGCATCAACATGTGTCTGCAACATACCAACCGGTTTCCCACTTTGAATTAAAAGTGTTTCGTCGTCATTTAAGTCCTTCAATGCCTTAATGATCAAATCAAGACTTTCAAAATTTCGAGCTGCCTTACCCCTACCACCATATACAATCAAGTCGTCTGGCCTTTCTGCAACTTCGGGATTTAGGTTATTCAATAACATTCTCAAAGCTGCTTCTTGCACCCAACCTTTGCAGTTTAATTGACTACCAGTAGGGGTTGCATATTTTACGGGATCGTATTTTTTGATTGACATATGGCAATTTTAGAAAATCGAAAATTTATTAAGATGAAACCTTTGCTGATTTAATATACCAAGTCTTCATAAGCAGTTTGAAGTTCATTGTATGAATGTTGATCTTTAGCCAATTTAGCCTCCTCCATCCCTTTTTCATACCATCCAATGGCTAATTCTCTCTCTCCCAATTTTTCCAGTAGTTTGGCTAGATGATAGTATGATCCAATATAGTTAGGAGTTTCCATTAATAATGCTTCAAAAAGTCCCCTCGCCTGATCGTCATTGCCCGTTTTTATTAATTCTAATGCCAAAGCATGACGCAAAAAATTGTCTTTCGGATTGGCAATTAAATATTCTTTGATCTTAGCAATTCTGTCCATCCGCCAAAGTTAATAGAGTCTGACAAAGAATCTGCTTTTGAACCTGATTTTAGCCCGAAAATTAGGAGCAAAAAAAATAATTGCTAAATTATAATAACAAAATTTGCGGGTTCAATTTCATTTGTATATTTGTAAATAGTTGCATAAACAACCATTTACAGATTCCTATTAAAAATACAGTTTGCATATGAAAATTTTAGTCTGTGTAAGTAAAACACCCGACACCACTTCCAAAATTGCCTTTAAAGAGAGCAATACACAGTTCGAGGAGGCTGGTGTTCAATGGATCATCAATCCTTATGATGAATGGTTTGCATTAGTGAGAGCCATTGAGTTGAAGGAAAAAGATCCTTCCATCATTATCCATTTAGTAACTGTTGGCGGAGCTGATTGTGATCCAATCATTCGTAAAGCATTGGCCTTAGGTGGTGACGAAGCTTTCCGAATCAATGCCGATAGTAATGACAGCTTTTTCATAGCAGCTCAAATTGCAGAAATAGCAAAACAAAATCAGTACGACCTGATTTTTACTGGTAAAGAAGCCATCGACTATAATAGCGCTGCAATAGGCGGCATGATCTCTGAATTAGTAGACATGCCATATGTTTCATTAGCTACTTTATTTGAATTAAATGGAACCACTGCAACTATCACCAGAGAAATTGAAGGTGGCGAAGAAGTAGCTGAGATCAGCCTTCCTGTTGTTGTTAGCTGTCAGAAAGGAATGGCTGAACAAAGAATTCCCAATATGCGTGGCATCATGGCGGCAAGAACAAAACCATTAAAAGTAGTAGAACCTGCTGCGATCGATACTTTGACCAGTATTGTGAATTTTGAATTACCTCCTGCTAAAGCTGGATGTAAAATGGTTGCTGCTGATAATGTGCCTGAATTGATTCGTTTATTACACGAAGAAGCAAAAGCTTTTTAAAGTCAAAAAGCAAAAGTCAAAAGTCAAAAACATTTTGATACTGATTTAACCATTATTTTTTGAATTTTTAATTTTGAATTTTTAATTTCTAATTTATGTCTGTACTTATAGTCCTTGATCAATCAGATAATCATATAAAGAAGTCGGCTTACGAAATACTCAGTTACGGGTCTCAATTGGCAGCTCAAATTGGCACAACAGCAGAAGCGCTAGTATTGGGTACTGTAAATGATGATCTAGCAGCTTTAGGAAAATACGGTGTTTCAAAAGTGCATCAGGTTAACAGCGAATCATTAAACCATGTTGATGCACAATTGTATACTAAAACAATTGCGGAAGCAGTGGCTCAAACAAATGCAAGCGTTGTTGTTTTTTCACAAACCCACACTGGTAAGTCAGTAGCAGCAAGAGTTGCTGCAAGATTAAAAGCAGGCTTAGTTGCTGGAGCAGCTTCTCTTCCTGATACTAGTAATGGATTTATAGTTCGCAAAACTGTTTTCTCAGGAAAAGCTTTTGCGAATATTAGCATACAATCTCCGATTAAAGTAATCTCGTTAAATCCAAATAGTGTTTCTGTTGTAACAACTGATGGAACAGCTACTGTTGATCAATTATCTATTGCACTGGATGCATCCAAAATAAAAGTTACCGCAGTAAATAAAATCACTGGCGAAATTCCTTTGACAGAAGCTGATATTGTTGTAAGTGGTGGACGTGGTTTAAAAGGACCAGAAAACTGGGGCGTATTACTTGATTTGGCAAAAGTATTAGGTGCGGGAACAGCATGTAGCAGACCTGTTGGTGATGCACATTGGAGACCACATCATGAGCATGTTGGTCAGACTGGTGTTCAAGTTGCACCAAATTTATACATTGCGTTGGGCATTTCAGGAGCCATTCAACACCTTGCAGGAGTAAATAGAAGTAAGGTAATGGTTGTGATCAATAAAGACCCTGAAGCACCTTTCTTCAAAGCCGCAGATTATGGAATTGTGGGAGATCTTTTTGAGATCGTACCTCAGATGACCGCAGAAATTAAAAAGCTAAAAGGGATCGCATAAATTCTTTGCCAACATATAAGAGAAGCCCCAATTTTGGACTGCCCCCAAAAAGTTAGACACTTAATGGGGGCTTTTTTTATTTAAACTGTTGCAACCAAATTTTCAGGTATTTTCATGTTTCAAATTTCAGGTTAAATATTAGTATTCTTTATACAATTAATCAGGTTCTCTATTTACTCGTCAATTTATGAGAAAACTACTTTTATCAATCTGTCTATTAATGCAACTAAGCAGTTGTGTTATTTCAAAAATCTATATCCCCTATCAACCAGAAAAGGTAATCACCGGAACTGAATTTTATACTCTTGTAAAAGATAGTAGCTGGCAATCAAGAGAGCAGATTGTTTTAAAATTAATTAACGAAGGAAATATTCCAAACTTCTTAAGAGAATATGTTCCAATAAAATTTAAATTTTACGACAGTACCATCAACAAATATTTGAATGTTACTTATTTCGTAACTGCAGATTATTTGAGTATTGGAACCAATAAGGATTTCATGAGAATCCCCATGACACCCATACTTGCTCAACAAATAGCTGATAGATACCACTGTTTTTTACCTACTCGTAAAATCGTAAATGATATTTATGAAAATGCAACAATTAAAATAGCACCATTCCCTTTAACAGAAAAAAGAGATAGCATCAGAACCTTTTATCAACATCATCAATTAATTGAGCAGGAAAGAAATGGAAGAACTGGATTGATTGCGGGAATTAAAAAAGATGTTGTTATAAGTGCAAAGATTAATAGCGGACCAAAAACAAATAAAGTAGCTATTTATGGTTGGCACAAACCAGATGGCAATCCCATACAACCCTTATATACCGGCCATGTGAACTGGTATGTAGACTATAGCCACGGAATAAGATTAATCAATAGGGTAATTGTTATTGACGGTAAGATGTACGACTTTACACAAGTGTTAAAAAGTGCTCGATTTAAAAAAATATTATCTGATGAAGAAGATGCTGATTTTGTTCGATACCCAGATAAATTTTAATGAAACACTATCTATCAACACCCATCAAAACAAAACCTTTTAATTGATAGCCAGATAAAACAGTTTTTGCAGTTAATGATACTTTCACTTGAGGTAGAAAAGCTTCTTTTTGAATATCTAAGAAACTCATTGCCTGACCGCAAGCAATAAATTTGGCTCCAAATTTTTCAAGTTCACCGACCAACTTAATATTGGGGTTATCGATCTTATATTTTTTATTGAAGTATTCATTATTTTTCAATGAATGTAATACACCACCATGGGCTACAATAACTGGAATAATATTTTTAGTAGGTATCCCTGAAGCAACATGTAAGTTGATAATCCTGGCTACTTCTACTAAACCATAATTCAATTCTTGAATAGTTGAATCGGGATTGTTAAGTGTTAATTCAAACAATAATTTATAAGTTGTTTTGGGATCTGGTATTTCTTCCTGATTTTTTACCGGAACAACTCCAGACATTTCAGTTGCATTTATAACAGGAAATATTTCAACAGCTTTCATCTTCTCCCACTTAATCATCTCTGCAAACTCTTTATTTGTTTTTACAGAGTCTTTATGTAAATCAGAACGATAGATGCTATCTCTTTTCAATTTTGAAGCACTGAGTGTACTATCTTTTTGGAAGTTGATCACTTTCAAAGAACTATCTAAATTAAAGTTCTGAGAAATGCCGATTAAGCTCATGCAGCAAAATGCAAATAGAAAAAACAATTTTTTCATTAGTGATGTTTTCAACAATATATAATAATTATTTAGATTGTAATAATTTTTGAGAATTTATCTAACTTATAAAAAAATTAAAGACCTAGCCTAGCATTTTCGATTTGGTGAAAGCCCTTTCAAATAATCTGAACCCACTCTTCATTCCTCTCTCCTCACTTCTCACTTCTCACTTCTCACTTCTCACTTCTCACTCCCCACTCCTCACTCCTCTCTTATCTCTTATCTTTTATCTTTTATCTTTTATCTTACAAAGCCCCCAGCCTACCTCCATCAACAGGAAGGTTGATGCCATTGATATAAGCAGCCGCAGGTGAGCATAGAAAAGCAACTGCCGCACCAAATTCTTCAGGCTCTCCGAGTCTACCTGCCGGAATCATCGCCAAAGTTCTTTGCAAAATCTCTTCCTTCGAAACATCGGCTCCATCCGCCTGTTTACTGAAGAGATAATCTAACCGATCGGTATTGGTATATCCAGGCAATACATTGTTTACTGTAATTCCAAAAACACCAATTTCATTCGCAAGGGTTTTTGCCCAATTGGCTACAGCAGCACGAACAGTATTAGAAATCCCAAGTCCATTAATGGGCTGCTTAATAGAAGTAGAAACGATATTGATGATCCTTCCAAAACCAGTTTGCTTCATGTATGGAACGATGGTTTGAGCTAATAAATGACTCACGATCAAATGTGATTGAAAAGCTGTTTCCATCTCTTTAGCAGCAGTCTCTAAAATGGGACCCGCTGCTGGTCCACCTGAATTATTTACCAGGATATCAATATGATTTCCGACTGCTAAAAATGATCTTATTTTTTCAACCAGTTCAACAGGTTTTGAAGTATCTGCTACTATATATTGATGCGTCTGTCCCTTTGAAATATCAAGTGTGGTTTGCACTTTTTGCAGGTTAGATTCAGTTCTTGCTAATAGAATAATATTAGCCCCTAACAACGACAATTCCTTTGCAACTGCTGCGCCTAGTCCCTGTGAAGCTCCGCAAACAAGTGCCGTACGAGTACTTAGATCTAAGTTCATAGTTTCTTTTTTTATGAAGTTTAGTATTATAAATTTCGATAGTCTTCCCTTACTGGATTAAACACATCCATGATCTTACAGTCAGTGATGGCAGTACCAGAATGAACAGCATTGGATGGGATCACTACAGCTGTACCCTGACCAAATTCAATGATTTCGCCATCAACAGTTAACTGAAAAATCCCTTCTGTAACAAAGCTCACCTGCTCATGAATATGGGAATGAGCGGGCAAAGAAGCCCCTGCTTTTACTTCAATAAATGAAAATGTCATACTAGCGGTATGAATGAATTTCGCATCGAACCCAGCAACAATGGTTTTCGGTTTGATGGATGCAATTTCAATAACTGGCATATTAAAAATTTGATGTGTCAAATAGAAAGCTGAAAGTTAAGAAGCCTTAGTTGCTTTTCGTGTTTTAAATTGATTTACTTTCGTAGCTAATTATGAAGAAGATTGAACTGGAAATTGTAGCGCTTTCTCATAGCATCACTCAGACACACTCTTATGCAGTAGTGTTGGGAGAGATGAAGGGACTTCGTCGCCTACCCATTGTAATTGGGGGCTTTGAAGCGCAGGCCATTGCTGTAGCACTAGAGCATATGCAGCCCAGTAGACCACTAACGCACGACTTGATGAAAAACTTCATGAATAGTTTTGGCGTTGAGTTACAAGAAGTAATTATTAGTGATTTACAGGAAGGCATTTTTTATTCAAAATTGGTTTGTTATTCCGAAAACGATACGGTAGAAATAGACAGCCGTACAAGTGATGCACTTGCCCTAGCTGTAAGATTTGGATGCCCTATTTATACCTATGAACATATCTTAGAAAACGCTGGAATATTAATGGATGACAACGCCAGTAAAAAAGAAACTAAAGAATCAATTGGTTCTGAAGAAGTGAGTTCCGATAGAGAAGACCTTAGTGCCTTGGGAATCGAAGAATTGCACGTGTTATTAAATGAGGTACTTGAACAAGAAGATTATATTCGCGCTATTTCTATTAGAGACGAACTCAATAAAAGGAAATAATCCATAACCCTACCATGGTAAACTTTCCAAATTGTAAAATTAATCTGGGTTTAAATATTATTCAAAAAAGACCAGATGGCTATCACGATTTAGAAACGGTATTTTACCCTATTTCCATCAAAGACATTCTAGAAATTATCACAGACCCGAATGCTTCAGAATCGGGAAATATCATTTATACCGCATCCGGAATTCCTGTAGATGGAGAACTTAGTAATAACCTTTGTTGCAAAGCGTATTTGCTTTTGAAAAAAGATTTTCCGCAATTGCCATCTATTAAAATGCACTTGCATAAAAACATTCCCATGGGTGCTGGATTAGGTGGAGGTAGCGCAGATGCTGCATTTACTTTAACCCTGCTTAATCAGAAATACCAACTGGGATTAGATCAAAAACAGCTAATCGATTATGCACTGCAATTAGGAAGCGATTGTCCGTTTTTTATCCTCAATAAACCAAGCCTTGGAAGAGGCAGAGGCGAACAATTAACGGAATTAGAACTTGATTTGAGTCAGTATCAATTTCTAATTGTCAATCCAGGCATTCATATTTCAACAGCCTGGGCTTTTTCACAAATCAACCCTTCAAAAGCGCTTTATCCAATCGATGAAACCATTTTTATTCCCATTGGTCAATGGAAAAGTATGCTCGTCAATGATTTTGAAGCACCCGTTGTAAAAGCTTACCCTGAAATTGGGACCATCATTCACCAACTTTATGCAAACGGAGCAGTTTACGCTTCATTATCAGGATCAGGTAGTACCGTCTACGGAATCTTTCCAAAAGGCACGGTTCTTCCAGCAATTTTCCCAAAACATTACTTCATCGCTGTAATAGATTAGATATTTTCTAACAATTATGCAGTTTTTTTAGACAAAATCAACTATTAACCGTTAGTTTACAAGTTTTTCATCTGAAATTGCGAATTGTTTTGTAAATTGCCACTATCGATTGCCCACCATAATATTTCCTGAATATTAATAATTCGGTTGCGTATGCTTGAGACAACAACCAATCAAGGATTATATGATCCTTCGTTTGAACATGATGCCTGTGGTATTGGCTTTGTAGCGAATATCAAAGGAAATAAGAGTCACCAACATATTTCTGATGCCTTAACAGTATTGGAAAATATGGAACATCGTGGTGCCTGTGGTTGCGAAAACAATACAGGTGATGGGGCAGGAATTATGCTTCAAATGCCACACGAGTTTTTCTTCGATGAGTGCATACATTTGGGCATTCATCTTCCTGCTTACGGGAAATACGGAGTAGGCTTTTTATTCTTTTCAAAAGAGATCAGAGTAAGAGAGGAATGCCGCGACATTTTTAATCGCGCTGCTGAAAAACTTGGATTAGAAATTTTAGGCTATCGAAAAGTTCCAGTGAATAGAACCGATATTGGTCCAACTGCACTTTCAGTAGAACCCTGTATGGAACAGGTTTTCATCGCTTGTCCTGATCATATCAATGATCCTGAAGCATTCGAAAGAAAACTATTTGTGTTACGCAATTATGCAACCCATACTATTCAAAATACTGTAACAAAAGATGAAGTAGGTTTTTATCTTTCTTCGCTTTCTTATAAAACAATTGTTTATAAAGGTCAATTAACCAGCTTACAAGTACGTGGGTATTTCCCAGACTTGAGCGACAAACGAGTGGTATCTGCTTTTGGCTTAGTACACTCTCGCTTTGCGACCAACACTTTCCCTTCTTGGAAACTAGCGCAACCATTCCGTTATATCGCGCACAATGGTGAGATCAATACTTTGCAAGGAAACCTAAACTGGTTGCGTACTAGTGAAAAAGGATTTACTTCTCCATTCTTCAGCAAGGAAGAAATGGATATGTTATTACCGATTGTAACTGGCGGACAGAGCGACTCTGCTAGCCTCGACAATATGATCGAGTTGTTGACTTTAACTGGCAGGTCATTACCACATGTAATGATGATGCTAATCCCAGAAGCTTGGGATGGTAATCAGGATATGGATGCCATTAAAAAAGCCTTCTATGAATTCCATGCATGTATGATGGAACCTTGGGATGGACCAGCATCTATCTCTTTCACTGATGGAAAAATCATTGGTGCTACACTTGATAGAAATGGATTAAGACCATCTCGTTATTGCGTAACGAATGACGACCGTGTTATCATGGCGTCTGAAACTGGTGTGTTACCAATTGATCCTGCCAGCATCATTGAGAAAGGTAGATTACAACCTGGAAAAATGTTTGTGGTTGATATGGAACAGGGTCGCATCATTAGTGACGATGAATTAAAAGCAGATATCTGTTCTAAGAAACCTTATGCAGAATGGCTGAACAAATATAAAATTCGCTTGGAAGAATTGCCGGAGCCAAGGGTGATGTTTACACACCTCGAGCCTGATCAAATATTCAAATACCAAAAGGGTTTTGGCTATTCTTCTGAAGACCTTGACAATATTATTTCTCCAATGGCAACGGATGGCAAAGAGCCCATTGGTTCCATGGGTACAGATACGCCCCTTGCTATTTTGAGCGATCAACCTCAGCACTTAAGCAGTTATTTCAAACAATTATTTGCCCAGGTAACCAACCCACCTATCGATCCTATTAGAGAAAGAATGGTAATGTCGCTTGCAACCTTTGCAGGTAGTACAGGTAATTTATTAGCGGAAGACCCTTTAGCTTGTCACGTTGTTGCATTACAACAACCTATCTTAAGTAGCTACGAGTTAGAAAAGATTAGAAGTATCGATACAGGTATTTTTCAAGCAAAAACACTACAAACCTATTTCAGAGCAGATGGTAAGCCAGGCTCTTTGAAAAAAGGTCTTGATCGCTTGTGTCGCTACGCAGTTGATGCGGTAGAAGACGGATTTGAAGTAATTATTCTAACAGATAGAGCCATCGATTCTGACCATGCACCCATCCCTTCTTTATTAGCTTGTGCTGCTGTACACCACCACCTCATCAGAAAGGGTTATCGTGGCCAAGTGGGTATCATTGTTGAAGCTGGAGATGTTTGGGAAGTACATCATTTTGCATGTCTAATTGGATTTGGCGCAACTGCGATCAATCCATACTTAGCTATATCCTCCATTCGTGATATGAAATTGAGCGGAAGATTGGTTACTAATTTGGATGTAGAATATTTAAAAAAGAATTACATAAAAGCCGTGAATGATGGACTGTTAAAGGTCTTTTCAAAAATGGGCATTTCTACCCTTCAATCTTACCAAGGTGCTCAGATCTTTGAGATCATTGGTTTAAATAAGGAAGTAGTAGACGCTTATTTCACCGGTGCAACATCTCGTATTGCGGGAATGGGTCTTGATGAAATTGCTAAAGAAACTCTAACCAAACACTTCTTTGCATTTAGCAGAAAAGAAATCCCTGTTGATCGTCTGCCTGTTGGGGGTATTTATCAATGGAAAAGAAAGGGTGAATTCCACCTCTTCAATCCACAGACCATCCATTTATTACAGGAATCCACCAAAACAAATAGCTTCGAAACATTCAAGAAATATACCAAGTTGGTGAACGACCAAGCGGTAAAAGCTTGTACCATCCGTAGTCAGTTCCAATTCAAACCTACTCGTCCCTCTATTTCCATCGACGAAGTAGAACCAGCTGAATCAATCTATAAAAGATTTGCATCTGGCGCTATGAGTTTTGGATCTATTTCATGGGAAGCACACACTACCCTTGCCATTGCAATGAATCGCCTTGGCGGTAAAAGCAATACAGGTGAAGGTGGTGAAGATCCAATTCGATTTAATCTGATGGAAAATGGCGATTCCATGCGCTCAGCTATTAAACAAGTAGCGTCTGCAAGGTTTGGCGTAACAAGTCATTATTTAACCGAGGCCGACGAATTACAGATCAAAATGGCACAGGGAGCAAAACCTGGTGAAGGCGGACAATTACCTGGTCACAAAGTTGATGACTGGATTGGCAAAACAAGACATAGTACACCGGGGGTTGGGTTAATTTCTCCACCTCCACACCACGATATTTATTCCATTGAGGATCTAGCTCAGTTAATTTTTGATTTAAAGAATGCGAACCGTACAGCTCGTATCAATGTAAAGTTGGTATCAAAAGCCGGCGTTGGCACTATTGCAGCTGGAGTTACCAAGGCAAAAGCCGATGTGGTCTTGATCGCAGGATTTGATGGCGGTACAGGAGCTTCTCCTATAAGCTCTATTAAACACGCGGGTCTACCTTGGGAATTAGGTTTAGCAGAAGCTCATCAAACATTGGTAAAGAACAAGTTACGTAGTCGTGTAGTGGTACAGGCTGATGGCCAAATGAAGACAGGTAGGGATATTGCGATTGCCGCATTATTAGGTGCTGAGGAATGGGGTGTTGCCACTGCTGCACTGATTGTAGAAGGATGTATCATGATGCGCAAGTGTCATTTAAATACTTGTCCAGTTGGAGTTGCTACACAGGATCCAGAATTACGTAAGCGCTTTAAAGGCGATCCAGATCATATTGTCAATTTCTTCAAATTCATGACACAAGAGCTAAGAGAAATCATGGCAGAATTGGGTTATAAAACGGTAAATGAAATGATTGGTCAGGTTCAGAACCTAGAGATGAGAGAAGACATTACACATTGGAAATATAGCAAGCTTGATCTATCTCCTATTTTGTACAAGCAACCTGCTGATGAAAGCACAGGGCTTTATCAAACAGAGGCGCAAGATCATGGCATTAGTGAAGTTCTTGATTGGCAATTATTGAAAATTGCGCAAAAAGCAATTGATACCAAAGAGCGCGTTCAAGGTGAATTCCTGATCAAGAATACAGATCGTACAGTAGGAACGATTGTATCAAATGAGATCACTAAGAAATACAAGGCTGAAGGCTTACCAGACGATACCATCCATTTTAATTATAGGGGTACTGCTGGACAAAGTTTCGGCGCCTTCAATGCAAAAGGATTAACGCATGAACTGGAAGGCGATGCGAATGATTATTTTGGAAAGGGATTGAGTGGAGCAAAACTGATTGTATATCCTGATAGAACAGCCACTTTCGTACCTGAAAACAATATCTTAATCGGCAACGTTGCATTTTATGGCGCAACATCTGGTGAAGCTTATATCAGAGGTAAAGCAGGCGAACGTTTTGCTGTAAGAAATTCAGGTGCCAATGTAGTTGTTGAAGGTGTAGGTGATCATGGATGTGAATATATGACAGCTGGCACTGTAGTGATTCTGGGTAACACCGGACGAAACTTTGCTGCAGGAATGAGCGGCGGTATTGCCTATGTATATGACGCTGATGGATCATTCGCTAGTCGTTGCAATATGGAGATGATCGACCTTGACCCTGTTGACCAAGATGATGCAATTGTTTTAAACGATCTCATTTCAAAACATTATGCCTATACAGCAAGTACTGTTGCAAAATTTGTTTTAGGAGATTTTGAATCCCAATTGAAAAACTTCATCAAAGTATTTCCAAAGGATTACAAGAAAGTATTGTCTGATAAAAAAGAAAAAATAGCCGGCTAGTCCGTTTAATTAAGCAACCAATCTACTAAACCATCCAATATGGGTAAACCAACAGGTTTTATAGAATTCACAAGAGAATTGCCGGCAAAAAGACCGGTAGCTGAGCGTATCAAGGATTATAAAGAATTTATTGAACGTCTTCCAGAAGAAAAATTGAATCAACAATCTGGTCGCTGTATGAATTGTGGTGTACCATTTTGTCATAACGGATGCCCCTTGGGTAATGTAATTCCTGAGTTCAATGATGCCATTTATAATAAGAGTTGGGAAGAAGCCTATAGCATATTGAGCTCAACCAATAATTTCCCAGAGTTTACTGGAAGGATTTGTCCAGCCCCTTGCGAAAGCGCATGTGTATTAGGCATTAATCAACTAGCCGTAACGATCGAGGAAATTGAAAAACATATTATCGAGATCGCATTCGACAAAGGATTTGTAAAGCCAAGAAGACCCAATATCAGAACTGGAAAAAAAGTGGCTGTAGTTGGCTCTGGTCCATCTGGACTAGCAGCAGCAGCCCAATTAAACTTTGCGGGCCATCAGGTAACAGTTTATGAAAGGGATGATGCACCAGGAGGTTTATTAAGATATGGCATTCCAGATTTCAAGTTAGAAAAATGGGTTATCGATCGTAGAATTTCTGTAATGGAGCAAGAAGGTGTGGTTTTTAAATGCAATTCAAATGTTGGGGTTAATATTAGCATCAACGATCTATTGCGCGAAAATCATGCAATTGTATTAGCAGGTGGCTCTACGGTTCCCCGTAACCTTCCGATTCCAGGAAGGGAATTAAAGGGAGTCTATTTTGCAATGGAATTCTTAAAGCAACAAAACAAAAGGGTTGCCAATCGAGAGGTTGAAGGAGAAGATCTTTTTGCAACAGGCAAAAATGTGGTAGTGATTGGCGGTGGTGATACCGGAAGTGATTGTGTAGGCACTTCCAATAGACATGGCGCTACAACAGTTACTCAATTCGAGTTACTACCTAAGCCACCTGAAGGAAGATCATCGAATATGCCATGGCCAACCTATCCAATGACTTTAAAGATCACATCCTCCCACGAAGAAGGAGCTGATCGTTATTGGGCGATAGCAACTAAATCTTTCATTGGTGATGAAAATGGAAATTTAAAAGCTTTAAATATTGTAGATCTTGAATGGACGATATCTGCAGATGGACGTCCCGCCAAATTTGTTGAGAAAGCAGGTTCTGAAAGAGAGATTCCTTGTGAATTGGCTTTATTGGCGATGGGATTTGTGCATCCACAACACGACGGACTCATCAATCAATTAGGCGTAGAATTAGATGAAAGGGGAAATGTAAAGGCTACAGAACATGCCTATCAAACAAATATTCAAAAAATATTTACTGCAGGCGATATGCGCAGGGGGCAATCGTTGGTTGTGTGGGCAATCAGTGAAGGAAGAGAATGTGCCAGAAAAGTAGATGAATACCTTATGGGAGGCCACTCTTTACTTGAAACCAAGGATAATAGCTATGTAATCAATAGCTAAAGCTTACAAATCATTATATGAAAACCCGTTTGAAAATTTCAAACGGGTTTCTTTTTTATGCCAATTTCATCTAATAGTTTCTCCTGATTTTTAGAGAAATAATTATTATAATCTGATTTTATACACATTACAATAAATTAAATACACAAATTAATTATCAAAAAATCATTTTTATTCCTATTTTAGCACTGTAAACGTAACATTAATAATTTACTTTATATCTAAACAGTCCTACAGTGAAAAAATTTTCTTTACAAAATTTATTACCATTTTTGATCTTATTGATTATTGCAGTTGCAGCAATCTTTGTTCCTACTTTGCCGGCCTTTAACGATGCTGGTAAATATAGTGCTGCTGATATCACATGGATGTTAGTAGCTACTGCATTAGTTTTTTTAATGACCCCAGCTCTAGCTTTCTTTTATGGTGGCATGGTTCATCGCAAAAACATTTTATCTACTATGATGAAGAGCATTGTAGCAACAGGAGTTGTGACCATTGTTTGGATTGTAGTTGGCTATAGCCTTTGTTTCGGAGACAGCATTGGAGGAATAATTGGAAATCCAGCCACACATTTTATGTTTAAAGGCGTTGTTTCGGGTGCTCCTTGGAGTTTAGCCCCATCTATACCTTTGGCATTATTTGCTTTATTTCAATTGATGTTTGCCATAATTACACCGGGCTTAGTAGTTGGTGCAGTTGCAGAGCGTATTCGTTTTACATCATATACCGTTTTTATCTTATTATTCAGTTTGTTGGTATATGCACCAATTGCACATTGGACATGGCATCCCGACGGATTCCTGTTCAAAATGGGAGCACTAGACTTTGCTGGTGGTACAGTTGTACATATATCTGCGGGTTGCGCAGCATTAGCTGGTGCATTAGTTTTGAAACGCCGTCAGTCACATATTGAGCAAAAAGAAATTCCACCTGCAAATATTCCATACGTTCTAATTGGAACTGGATTACTTTGGTTTGGCTGGTTTGGATTTAATGCTGGTTCAGCAGGCGCAGCAAACGCACTAGCCGTTTCAGCTTTTGCAACTACGAACACAGCGGCAGCGGCAGCCGGACTTTCTTGGATGTTTTTTGACATATTAAGAGGTAAAAAGCCTTCTGTACTTGGATTTTGCATTGGTGCAGTTGTTGGCTTGGTTGCAATCACACCAGCTTCTGGTTTCGTTGCAATACCACAAAGTATTTTTATCGGATTTACGGCTGCTATCATTTCAAATTTAGCAGTACACTATAAGAGCAAATCCAGTTTGGATGATACGCTAGATGTGTTCCCTTGTCATGGATTAGGCGGTATGGTTGGTATGTTGATGACAGGAATATTTGCAACTAAAACAATCAATACAGGTGGAAATGATGGACTTTGGTATGGCAATATGAGCTTTTTCTTGATTCAATTAAAAGCATTATCCATTGTGGTATCCTATAGTTTTATTGTTTCTTTTTTGATCTTTAAATTTATCAATTTGGTTTTACCAATGAGAGTTAGTGTAGCTGATGAAGAATTAGGTTTAGATGCATCGCAACACAATGAAAAATATGGTCGTAGACCAGAACTAGCATAAAATTCATCCATAAATTTGGGTGTGAAAAAATATCTCTTCGATTAATGTACTGTAAATAACCTTGTTCAGGTTTATTTACGGTGGACCCTTCCGATTGCTTCTTTAAAAAAATTAAGGTACAGCCATATTATAAACTTCTGACCAAGTTTAAGGGCTGTACCTATTTATTAATCATAAAACCAATCGCAATGTTAAAGAAAATTTTAGCAGTTACCATCGCATTCACGGGCTTTATTTCAACAAAGGCGCAAACAGATTCTACTAAAAAAGCCCCAGTTGCAACAAACACTTTTACTGCATCAGTGGATGCCTATTACAGAACTAACTTTAACGCACCTACTGGTAAAACTAATAATTACACCAGTTTTACAAATTCTCAGAATTCTTTCGAATTAGGAATGGCATCAGTTAGATGGGATCATACAATCGGTAAAATTTCAGCAACTGCAGATTTGGGCTTTGGAAGAAGGGCTAATGAATTTTCATACAATGATGCTGGCGCTATGACAGCCATCAAACAATTGTATGTGAGTTATCAGATCTCTGACAAAATTAAATTAACAATGGGTAAATGGGCTACACATGTAGGCTTTGAATTACTCGACGCATATGCTAATAGAAACTATAGCATGTCTTATGGTTTCTCTTATGGTCCTTTCTTTCATACTGGATTGAAAGCTGATGTTTCTTTAGGTGGAAAATCTGCTTTCATGATCGGCGTTGCCAATCCCACAGACTACACTACCACAACTTCTGTAAACAAAGTTGCGATTGCACAGTTTAGTACAGGTACAAAAGACGATAAGTTGAAAGCCTTCTTGAATTATCAAGGTGGAAGCACCGGCGACAAAAGTGGTTTCAATCAATTTGATTTAGTATTGAATGGCGTAAAAACAAATGGTGTAAGTAGCAGTTGGTCAAGCAATGCATTGTACTTAAACTTTGACCCATCAAGTAAGGTTGGATTAACATTAAGGGGTGAATATTTTGATGACAAAAAATCTGTAACCTCTGCGGGCATTGGTTCTACTGTATTTGCTACTACCCTTTCTGCAAATATCAAGATCGACAATCTTACCATCATTCCAGAGCTACGTGTTGATAACGGCAGTAATGCTATCTTCTTTAAAGGCGACGGTACTGCAACTCAAACAACAAGTGGATTCCTAATTGCAGCAGTGTACAAATTCTAACCAGCCTTTAAGTTATCCATCCAATTTATTAATCAAAACCAACGCTATGTTTTCAACCACCTTAAAAAACCTGAGACAAATGGGCCGCAGGAATTCAGCTCCTGCAGTTGTAATTCAACTTACAAAAGCTGAAAAGTGGAAGATGGGAATTACTATCTTTACTGGAAAAATTCTTGGCCTAATCGTAGTGTTAGGAATCATGAAAATGTTGCCAGGTATGATGTTCAATACTGCTCATGCCGCTGATACATATACAGCACATGAAACTAGTATGATGAATTCCATCAATACAGTTTGGACCTTAGTTGCAGCCTTCCTAGTATTTGGTATGCAAGCAGGTTTCGTAATGTTAGAAGCTGGTTTTGCAAGAACCAAAGAAACAGTGAACGTACTCTTAGAATGTATCTTCGATACCGCTATTTGTGGGGTACTTTTTTATGCGGTTGGATATGCATTCATGTTTAGTCATGGTAATGGCTTTATTGGCCAAAACTGGTTCTTCTTAAATGGTGCTCCAAGTACTTATGAAGCAACAGGTATTCCAATTATGGCACACTGGATCTTCCAGTTTGCTTTTGCTGATACAACATCTACAATTACATCTGGTGCAATGATCGGTCGTACTAGCTTTAGAGGCGATATTCTTTATAGTATTGGTGTTACTGGTTTCATTTATCCAATTATCGGACATTGGGCATGGGGGCCAGATGGTTGGTTAGTTTTAATGGGTTCTGCAGATCATTTCTTACCTAGTCTTGGTCAAGGTTTCCGCGACTTTGCAGGTTCTACAGTTGTTCATACTATTGGTGGTGCGATCTCTTTGGCTGGCGCATTGGTTCTAGGACCTCGCATTGGTAGAGTTTTCACTCGAGATGATAAAGAAAAAGGTGGTTTACCTCCTGCACATAATTTACCACTAGCTGCAGTTGGTGCGTTTATCCTTTGGTTTGGCTGGTATGGCTTTAACCCAGGAAGTACCTTATCTGCAATGGACGGAGATGGGATTGGTCGTATCGCTGCAAACACAACGCTAGCAGCATGTGCAGGCTCTTTAACTGCCATGTTATTACCACTATGGTTTGGTCCAAATAAAGGAAAATATGATCTTCCATTTACTATCAATGGATTATTGGCAGGCTTAGTTGCCATTACCGCACCTTGTTATTGGGTTTCACCTTTAGGCGCTATTTTAATTGGATTAA
The DNA here is from genome assembly GCA_026391125.1 of Bacteroidota bacterium. Classification (GTDB taxonomy): domain Bacteria; phylum Bacteroidota; class Bacteroidia; order Chitinophagales; family Chitinophagaceae; genus Sediminibacterium. The sequence goes on along the minus strand of JAPLEO010000058.1, from coordinate 304 downwards.
TCGCGGGTGTTGTAGTTTACTATGGGACATTGGCCTTAGAATATTTAAGAATTGATGACCCTGTTGGCGCAGTTCCAGTACACTTTGTTTGTGGAATCTGGGGAACCATTTCATTAGGTTTCTTTGCAAGTGGACAATATGGAGCAACCGGACCAACAGGCCCAGACAATTCTGCACCAGTAAAAGGGCTTCTATATGGTGGTGGTTGGGATGTTTTAAAAGCACAGTTGATTGGTAGTGCTGTTATAACCCTAGCTACATTTGCAGTTGCATTGGTATTAATGTATATCATAAACAAATTGCC
>JAPLEO010000085.1 GCA_026391125.1 Bacteroidota bacterium | reverse complement strand
ATTTAATCCACTGGATTGCCAATCTTCTATCATGACCATCATTTGTTCGCGTTGCTCCTTTTTGTTTTGCATAATATATCTTTTTGCAAAACTCATTTGTTCTAAGCAACTTTACAATATGGTATTGGTGGGGGGCATACCGCTCAACAACCATTTTTTGTGAACAATCTCCTTTAGAGTTTTTAATTCATTGTTTGGGATTTGAGATAGAAATTCATTTTTTGCTAAACTATCAAAAGCACTAAAAGCCATTTTATAACCTTCCTCTATTTCTTCCACACTATTTTTACTCTGAGCTATTAAATAAGGCTTCTCATTTCTTTCAATAAAGGTTAAGGAACTATTCAGCTGATCTAAATGGCCCAAAGTTCTTAATCCTAATGTCGATTGGTTTGACAAATCAATTGAACCACTTATTTCAGAGTAAATAAGCTTTCCAGAAATTACCATGCTAATAATAACTAACAAGGTAAAAAAGGCTAACCGAGTATCGCCAGATTTTGGACTAGGCATACATGTTATTTAGAGGCCATTATGAAGTTACCCTTATTTCATCAGAAGCTAAGATAAAATCGGCTATTACTTGATTTTTAACCTCCAACCCATATAAAACATTCTGCCGGTGATTGGTCCCCATACCATTGATGCATCAAAATATTGTCCAAACGGCTGACTGGCTGCTACTATTGGGTTTTGCTGATAAAAATTTCCTAGATTTTCTACTCCCATATAAAGATCCATAGGAATCTTATTTCCAAACGATTTGGTGAGCTGTGCATTCATATTCACATAATCTGGTGAAAATGAATCTAACTGATATGGAATTGGATTGGCAGTGGTATTCGGCAATCGTTTCTTTCCATTATAGGTAACCGTATAATTCATTTTCCAGCCATTATCTGTGGCGTAGTCGAAACTGAGAAATGCCCTGTCTTTTGCTATCAATGGGCGGTCTAATAACGATCCAGAATAAGTTGTTTTGACATCGAAATAACGGTAGGCAATTCTAACATCAAATCTATTCAATGGAGTAACATTTAATTCTGCCTGAAAGCTATTGGAATATGACTTTCCATTAAGATTATAGAACTTCACTTCTCTTGGATTCTCCACATCTACAACCACCTGGTTTTGAAAATCGTTTCTGAAAAAGTCAACACTAAATGTTGCGTCTTTTGCAAATAGCTTGAATTTTTGGTCGATACTAATTCCTTTGTTCCAAGCAACTTCAGGATTCAACCCATAAGCCTTTCCAACACCAGATGTAATAATGGATACCTGACGCGAACTCACAAACACACTATTGTTTTCTGCAAAAATATTGGCCGTACGTTGTCCTCTTCCAAAACTCGCCCTTAACACTGTTCCTTTAATTGGCTCATAACGAAGATTAATTCTAGGTGTTAAAAACGAACCGAATAAACTATTATGATCAGCCCTCATTCCTAACACAGCACCGAATTTTTCAGTAGGGGTAAATGTGTATTCAAAAAAGGCACCAGGCACTATTTCTTTTCGATCATACAAACTGCCTTTGAAATTTTCATGATAGTTGTCGTACTGAAAACTTAATCCCGCTCTGTATTTATGAATGGTGGTTCCAATGATCGACTGATAGATCAGGTTACTATAAAAACTTTTCTGTTGTGCATTATAAGTAGTTAATCCAAAATAAGAATCCTGCTGATGATCGATCGCTGCCATCTGCAATCCAATACTTTTATATTTCTGCTGAGGAAACACATACCCGATCTTTCCAAACAATTCATACCGTTTGGTATCAATACCTAGTCCATAATAATTAGTAGTGTTTTTATCGGTAGCAGGATTGAACTGGGTTTGTCCGCCTACTCTTTGATCATTCATCACCTTTAAACCAAACTGCGCCATTAATCCTTTGCTATTATCATATTTATACCTATTCAATAAACTCAGTTGATTACCAGTTGGTAAATCACGAAATCCATCCATATTCATATCCAACTTCTTATTGTTTAAGAAATCGTCGTGTAACAATAAGGCCGTCGACCATTTAGCATTCAACTTCTGAGCCAGGTTTAGATTCAGATCAGTCTTACCCTGATCGTTGATATAAATATTCGCCAATAATTTTTCTGCAGACTCTGGCTTTTTTAATTCTACATTGATTTGTCCGGCAATACTCTCAAATCCATTTGCTACAGAGCCTACACCCTTTGTTAATTGGATACTTTCGATCCAAGGGCCAGCAATTGAATTCAAACCCAATGGTGTAGCGATACCTCTTGGTCCGGGTAAATTTTCTACCGTTAACTGCGTATAATTTCCACTCAAGCCCAACAGCTGAATTTGTTTTGAACCTGTAACAGCATCATTATACGAAACATCAACTGAAGGGTTCGTTTCGAAGCTTTCGCTTAGATTGCAACAAGCGGCTTTTAATAATTCTCCGCCTGTCATTACTTGAGAACGTATCGTACTGATTGGAGATGCATAAGTAAATCGTTGTCTACTTTTTACGGTAACTTCTTTGAGTTGATTTTTGGATGCCAGGATAATTTTTAGCTCATTGATATCTGTTACAGCAATAGTATCTGATTGAAGTCCAGTATAACTCACCACTAGTCTTGTATGGTTGGTATCAAGCGCTATTTTAAAAATGCCTAAGCTATCTGACACCACTCCTTTATTGGTTCCTAGCCAATAAACACTTGCGCTTGTGAGTGGTTTGAACTTTCCATTCATCGCTTCTTCTAATACTAACCCTTGAATGAACTGATTTGTATGACGTACAGGCAATTCAGCTTTCGTTGAATCCATTTGTGATGTCAGATTTGGCGTATGAAAAGCAATGCTGCTATCCAGTGCAATTACTTTTATCTGTTCATCAATTTCTCTATAATGGCAACAACTAGGCAGTGCATCATAGATGATTTTCTTGGCTTTTTTATGCTCTATATCGTGACCAAGACCCACAATTTTATTTTCAATTTTTTCAAGTGGAATGATGGATGGATTATACACCAGCGATAATTGTTTGGAATCGATATCCCAAACTGCTGACTTTATTCCTTTCAGTTTTAAGCCATGTTCGATTCTGTCTTTACACTGTTCACAAGCACCAAATACTTTAAAACTGGTTGATTGATATTCAGAGGAAGGCTTATTGACTTGAGAATTACTATAAATACTAACTGATATTAAAATTAGTAGTATACTAAATATTTTGTTTTTCATTTCTTTCTAATTACGTAATAATCGGATGACTAATAGAAAACATGCAATTCAAAAAATGCATGGAATTGATTGATAGAACTATCCATAAAAGACGTCTGTATCAATCTCAATTAGAAAGAAAATCAAATTCTATATACACAAAGGAATTCGGGTGATACCGAAGTAAGAATTAGTGGTGGAGAAGCATAATTTAAATACCCAACCTTGGTTTCTGCAATAGGAACCAATAGATATTCAGACACAATCGGAAGTAGACAAAATTGCGCACTATTAAAAGTAGCTGCTCCGCTAAATTCAGCCTTTTGCTGATCGGAGGCTAATTTGATTTGGGCTTTGCTGTCTTTGCAACAGCTGCCTTTTTTTTCCATGCCGCAGGTATGGCATTGATGGTCTTTGCTGTCAACTAAGCTCCAACCCACCATTTTGTTCATACAGTAATGAATATGCACTGTCGTACCCATGGTTGCTGAACCATAGACTAACAATAACAGTAAAACGACAATTTTTTTCATTACTAAGCAAAGGTAATTACAAAAATTCGGATAGTATTTGTTAAACTTGACAAAGCTATTACCCCATATTTCAACTAATAACATGCGAGTACTAACCTTAACTGTACTGTTTTGTGCTTTTGGGATCCATTTAATGGCACAAAACGTTGGTACACAAGAAATAACGCCACAAGTGATTGAGAAGCTCAGGTCTGAGATCGAAAAGCAAATTCCAAGTCTCAAACAGGAATTTGAAAAGAGAGAAATGAATGCCGATGAGATCGAATTCTCACTCGACACTTTTCGAATTGAGCGGCTTGCGGCCAAAAAAATAGAACTCAACTATTCCACTTTGGGAATAAATGTGGCTGTGAACGACCTTACTGAATCATATAATAAGCTGATGAACAAGTATTATAATAAGCTATTTAAGCTGATACAAACCGATGACAAGGAAGTTTTAATTGTTGCACAGAAAGCTTGGCTAACCTTCCGCGACAAAGAAGAAAATTTGATCGGAACTCTTACCAACAAAATTTATTCAGGAGGCGGCACTATTCAATACATTATAGCAACAGGTTCGTATTCAGAAATCGTCAAAAAAAGAAGTATCAAAATTTTCGACTATTATAACAACATACTTAAAAAACCTTAATCACTAGAATTTGAGGGAGTTTCTAGTAACCGTTGATACAAATAATACATGATAATATCAATCAAGATCTTTACCAATAAAAACGACAGTCCAAAAGAACTTGGAAAATAAGCAAAGCCTAGAATCAATACCACCAAAGGAATTACTCTTAAATAGGGCAGAAAAAAGTATTGCTGCAAATTTATTGTTGAATTGGATTTGAATAGCCTAGTCTGTAAAAAATCGATTGCCTGTGTAGCAAGTAAGAGCCAAACTGATGTCACTAAATATTGATTGATCACATCTGAATTGATCAACGATGTTGCAATCAAAAAGATCAAAAGCCCTAGATGAAAAAAGCTATAATGAAATAAAAAAAAGAAGGCTTGCTTTGTTTTAGATCCAAAGAATGCAGGGGAATTGGAATTGTCCTTAAAACTGAGCATTGTTAGAAATGTGAAAAAGCCCATAAAAAAGCTTTGAAACCAATACAATAAAATGATCAAATTAACCGTGTGTGGATCTTTTATAAAGAGTAATAGTAGGTAGCCATTAATGGCTAGCATTAACCAAAATGAAAAGTCCTTTACATATTTCATGGATTCTGATCTTATTGAATGATCAATCTACTTTCTTCCTGCGCTCATTAAAATTAGTTTTTTTCTGAATTACTCTAATTTAAAACATCAGAAATAACTGCTTTAGCTATATTTTTAAGTTCTTTCCTGCCTTAATTTTTTCAATACCATTTTTCAAAAAAACATGTTAATTTCAAGAAATGGTTATGGAATCCCCCGCCCATAACATCTCCCTAAAAGAAAGCCCAATCAGTTTTAAGGACAAAATAACGCATATGAAACCCCTACTGGCAATAATAATAGCCTCCATTGTGTTTTCAACTCAGGTTCTTGCACAGAAAAAAATTGCCTTAATCATTGCTGTTGGTGACTATCCTCAAGGTGGAAGGTGGCGTAGCCTAAGTTCCATGAACGATTTGAAATACGTAAAAGCAGCTTTAAAAAAGAATGGTTTTTCTGAAAATAATATTGACACGCTTACAAATGAACAAGCTACAAAAAACAATATGGTTCAAAAATTGGACCGATTAATTGCTAATGTGGCAAAGGGCGATATCGTATTCTTTCAATTTTCAGGTCATGGTCAGCAAATAGAAGATGACAACGGCGACGAGGCCGATGGATACGACGAAGCGCTGATTCCTTATGATGCTAAAGCCGCCTATGACCCAGTTACCTACAATGGTCAGAATCATTTTAGAGATGATCTACTTGGTTCAAAACTCCAACAAATAAGAAATAAGATTGGCGCCACTGGAAGTTTATTGGTACTACTAGACGCTTGCTATTCAGGAACTGCAACCAGGGGTAATGAATTTGCCATCTGTCGAGGCGATTCGCACGCTTTTCAAAGTCCAGGTTACCAACCTAAAGAAAGTCTGAATAAAAAAGAGGAAACAGGAAGTGGTTTTTTGAAACTATCAGGTACCAGTGAAGCCAATATGATTGTTATTTCTGCTTCTAGTCCGAACCAAATGAATTACGAATGCAAAGACATCAATCAAGTTGGTGTTGGATCACTTTCCTATGCTTTTGCAAAAGCAGTGAGCAATTTGAAAGAGGGAAGCAACTATTCCCTCCTATTCCAAAAGATAAAATCACAGATTCAAGCAAGTATCCCAACACAGGTTCCAATGATTGAAGGTGAAATATCACAGGATGTATTTAGCGGCAACTTTACTAAAAAGGAAGACAATTTCATCATCGACAAATGGGCATCGAACGACAGTAGTTTTTATATTAATGGTGGGGTTTTAGATAATATCTCTAATGGCAGTAGCTTTAAAGTTTACCTCAATGATACAAGTCTAGTTACCGAAGGTACTATCAAGCAAACCGGTATATTCCAAAGCCTTGGTGTGTCACAAAAACCAATCCTCAAAGGAGAAGCATATACGATCAAGTTTGATGGCGTTAGTTATGGTAATTTTTCAGGATCGATCTTTATTAATACTCCAACTCAAAAGAATCAAAAAGCAAATCAATTAGCCAAGCAATTAGAAAATCAGATCAAACAATATGCCTTTCTAAGTATCAATGCCAATGCAGATATGATGCTTGATATTAAACCACAAAATGATGGTACTGCTTTGATCAGTTTAGTTGAAAAAGGTGATAGTATTCATTATGCAAAGCAGGTTGGAAGTGCAGATAGTGTAAGTACAGCCGACTGGCAATATCTGTTGGAAGGCATCAAAAGAACCATTCGTATCAAGTATTTCAGAAACATTTCGGATGGTGGTGTGTTTTCGAATGATGTTAAGTTACAGGTGATTCCAACAAAACCATCAACTGATGCAGCTGGTGAAATTATCTTAAAACCAAGTGATGAATTCGCCATAAAAATTAGCAACAAAGGAACCTTACCATTATATTTTACAATACTTGACCTGCTACCGAACAATGATATCAAAGTGTTGATACCTGATGAAGCAGATGAACCACAGGATTATATTATTCGTCCAGGTGAAACAAGGAGCATTGATGGAATACAAGTGGATGCAATAACGCCGAAAGGAAAGGAATTTTTTAAAGCGATATTTTCAAAAGTGCCAATTGATTTGAGAGCCATTTTAAATAGAAAACGTACCAGAGGAAGTGGAGAACTCCAATCCTTTGAGAAGGTAGTGGATGATATTTTTTCAGAAAATAATAAAACAAAAAACACAAGATCCGAAATAAGTAAAGTAAAAGTAGAGGAACTTGGCATTGTTACTGCAGGATTTACTATTCAATATTAATAAACAATGGCTCCATTGCTAACCAAAAATAATTGCTTAATGAAATATTTTTTAATCATTTTATTGGCGTTAACTACCATCTCTTTAAAGGCACAAAATAATGCAACTGAAATTAAAGAAGTTGCTTTTAAAGTTCTCTATACGACCAGTCGGCATGATACACTATACGGGATTATTGAAGGTGGCAGCAATGATGGAATTGAGATGGGTATGCTGGGAAGGTGCAGAAGCGTCTACAATGAAAAGTCAGGAAAATCAGGATATTCAGAGTTAGGCTATATCAAGATCGCTTATGTAAATAAAGATACTAGCGCAGCAATCATCACTTTAAATAATAAGAATAGCACAAAAGATTCTGTACAGGAAGGCGATTTAATAACTGTAAATATTACTTTACCCAAAAAAGACTATCACAGTATTTACTATAATCTCTACCTGCTCAATATTCAATTCAAAGATGTATCGGATATAAAATATACTACACCAAAATATTTGTATAATAATGACAATAAGCAATTAGAAGACAGTATCACATTGAAAATTGTCAAAGATGTAAAAGACGTTTATAACACAGTGAAAGATATGTTTGATAAAACGCATGCAATCAATGTCGTTATAGAGGCTGGAAGGTATAAAGGAAAGTCTACCATGGAAGTAATGCGAGATGTTACGCCAAAAGATGTGAGGCATTTTCTACAGTTTGTAACCTCCTATCCTGGTAAATATATTGGCAAGACCTGGAAATCAAGTGAGACTTTTGCGACTTGGGTAATGAATAAAGGACTAACAAGCAGCCTTGAATTGCAGGATGAATTGTATGCGCTTCGAAATTCACCTGAGGAGTTAAAGAAATATGCAATCTCCAATAGAGCGTCTATCATAGCAGAGAAAACAGTCGACAATATAAGCGATAACGCTAAAAATTATATCAGTGATGGAAATTATGACAAGGCAAAGGAATTGATCGATTTCGGATTTGACATCGCCAACACTATTAAAGACACAGTCGGATTGGCAAGCATGTTAGTTTGTAAAGCCGAATGGTTCCAAAATTTAGAGAAATATAAAGAGGCCATCCCACTTTGCGATCAGGCTATTCAGATTGCAAAAGCATCAAAAAACTATATTGATGAAATGTATGCTTCATTTAAAAAAACTTTTTGTTTGTATAAACTCGCAAACTATACCGATGCAAAAAATAATAGTTCAATAGTTTCTGAAAGACTGATTCAAATAAAACCCAATTTATCAAACGACAACTTTAATTATTTTTCACAAAAACTATACGACTACTCAGGATGGATAGATTTTGAAGCGGGCAATTACAAAGATGCCCTTGTTGATTTTACAAACTCAATTGAAGTATGTAAAACACTCAATAATTATTCGTCAAAAAACAATCTTGCCCGAGCCTATGAATACCTCGGAAGGTCCTATATCTTGCAGGCTAATTATAATCGCTCACTTCCTTATTTTGATTCTTCTATTGCCATTTACAGAGGTTTTGGAAAATCTGCCTCTGAAGCAATCGTAACCAATCGGATCGCATACTCTAATTTTAAAATGGGGAATTATAAAAAGAGCATTGAAATCTATGAAAAAACAATCCCCATCTTACTAAAAGAAAAAGATTTTGATAATGCCAGCTATGCCAAATCAATGCGAGCCCAATCCTATTGGAATATCGGCAATCATGCCGAAGCCATTAATGGCCACCAAAGTGCCATTGAATATGCAAAGCTTGCCAATCAAAATTCTCGGCAAGCTTTTTCGTGGGGAAAACTGGGGGACCTGTATAAGTTAACAGGCGAAAAAATCAAAGCCTTGAATGCTTATGATTCTTCCGTTTATTATTATGCCATTGTTAAAGATAGCAGCTCAATAATCGAGCACATCAACGATGTAGGCGAGGTTTATAAAAATGATAAGAATTACGAGAAGGCTGTTGAATATTATCAAAAGGCATTGAAATATGCGGAGAATTTGAGTAATAAAAAGGTGCAGGTTTCGGCCCTTTACAATATCGCCGATGCCTCTTTTTATTACGATACTACTAAGTCAATTATATATTATAAAAAGTGTCGCGAACTTTGTAAGATTACCGGAGATCAAGTAAATGAATATTATAGTACTGCTAACCTCGCAGTACTAGCTGCTCGCGGCAATCACATTAAAGAAGCTGATCAATTTATTAGAGAGGCTTTAATCATTGCAGAAAAAACAAAGAATCCAGAAGATCTAGCATGGGTCTATTCTAAGATCGCTAATTCTGCCATGCAACAATTAGAATTTGATGAAGCAGAAAAATATTATGTAAAATCATTAAAAATTTATGACTCTACTGGCAATAAAATTGAATATGCAAAAGGCGTTCCGAATCTGGGCTGGTTAAATCTATCAAAAGGTAATTTCGAACTCGCAGAAAAGTATTTAAAAACCAGTGTGGTACTCGCAGATAGTATTTCTAATAATCTTTTAAAAGGAGATGCATTAAATGGCCTCTCATATTTATACGACCTTCTTGGTGAATTTAAAAAGGGGTTTGCAGCCAACGATACTGCCATGCTTTTGTATCAAAAAACAGGAAGCAATGTGTCATTAGCAAACGCGTATATCAATCGTGGCATTTTGTATAGTGCAGTAAGCGAATACGCTAAAAGTGTTGCTGCCTATAGCATGGCCGATAGTATTTATGCTGCTGAAAAATTAGAGTCTTCTAGAGCTACTACGTTAAATAATATAGCAAATGTGTATTATTTGCAATCGGACTATGAAAAGTCGATGGCCACATTCAAAAAGGCAGAAGAAAAATTAATCCCGGGTATTGTTGATGAAATGTATCTGATTGTAAAAGAAAACATCGCTGAATGTGAGTTTTATTTGAAGAATACGGCAAAGGCTGAATCAAGCTTATTAGAATTATTACCCTTAGCTCAAAAAAAGCAATTAGCGCGCATTTCAGGTAGCATTGCGGTTGTTTTAGGGAAACTATACTATAGCAAAGGACAATATGCGGAGGCAGAAAAATACCTGAAAATTTCGAAGGACTTGGCCATTAAAACAGGGGAAATCGAAAGGATAGTTGAAGCCTCCATGTATGCAGGAAAAACAGCACTTGCTATGAATAATAAAAAGGATTCATACGCAAACCTATCAGCAGCTGCAAATACTAGTGCTAAATATACGCTCAGTAAATTCGACTGGGAAACACAATACGAACTTGCTTTATACCACTACCAAAACAATGCAAATGATAGTGCCATCGTACATTTTAAAGAAGCAGTGACTTTAGTGGAAAATAAAGTTGGGAATTTATATGGTGGAGAAGAAGCTAAAAAGAAATATAGCTCAGACGAGAAAAAAGTGGATCTATATAGTAAACTCGTTGCGGTTTTAGCAAAAGAAAACAAGACTGAAGAAGCATGGTTCTATGCCAATAAAAGTAACAGTGCCGCCTTGAAAGAAAAAATGGGTGGTGTATCTGTTAATGAGTCAAATAAAGAAAAAGCAACTGCGGTTAATTTAGCTGCAAATTTATTACAAAAGCAAGATGCGATCGATAAGGCCATTACCGATCTGAAAGCCAAGCCAGAAAATCAACAAAGTGCCCAACAAATTGAATCGCTTTATAAGAAAAAGAGCATTGCCTCTGCGGAATATTTAAATTATATCCAACAATTAATTGAGGCATATCCCGACTTGTCTGAATATTTCAAGAAGAATGCCAATCCGGAAGAATTCAAAAAATATAAAAGCAAGTTGCCAAGTGATGTTGCAGCCATTTTGTATTTGATCAACGACAATCAACTTTTGATTTTTACGGTTACTAACGAAAAAATTGGAATCAAAGTGATTGATATGAAAGAGGATATCAATACTACAATTAGCCAGTATATAGGCCTCCTAAACCTTCCAGGAAAAGCCTCTGGCACAACAACACTTCAGCTCAGGTCAACTGTTTTACGTGAACGCAAGCCTGTAACTGGTGTAAGTTTTATAGAAACATCTGAAAAATTATATGGCTTACTTATCAAAGAGATTTTACCTGATATACAAGACAAAAAGAAATTGTGCATCATTCCTAATGGTAGACTCACTAATATTCCTTTTCAATGTCTAGGTCAAAGAATGGCAGATAGTTCCTTCCATTTCTTAGTAGAAGATTATAGCATATTCTACACCAGCAAACTCGACATTTTCTTAGAAACTGGTACTTCAAGTAAAAACTTTGAGTCCTTTACAGCATTTGGCAATCCAGACAAAAGCTTGCCAAGTGCAGGAGCTGAAGTAACTGCTATTGGCAAGATTGCAACCAAGGCTATTATTCTAACAGAAGATGCAGCCACAGAAGAAAAAGCAAAACAAAGTTTGAATACAAACAAATATGTACACTTTGCTACGCATGGCATTTTAGATTATACCAATTTCAAAAACTCTTATTTAAAATTCGCATCTAACTCTAAAGAGGATGGAAAATTGACCATTGAAGAAGTAAAAACATTAGATATCACAGATTGTGAATTAGTAACCCTTTCAGCCTGTGAAACAGCCATCACTCAAGAACTTAAAAAAGGCTGGTACGTTTCTCCAGCCAATTCGTTTTTGATCAATAATGTAAAAACAGTTGTGGCTTCTCTTTGGAGTGTAGATGATAATGCTACTAGTATTTTAATGAAAGAATTCTATACCAACTTACAAACGATGGGTAAGGCAGAGGCTTTGAGAAAGGCACAAGCAACCCTCAGTAAGGATCCTAAATATGTACATCCATTTTATTGGGGAGCGTTCGTATTATATGGCGATTGGCGCTAAGTAAAAAAGCCAGTCTTTTTTAAGAGACTGGCTTTTTTATTATTTATATCTGTGTTATTTAACCAATTTGAATTTTACTGCTTCTGATGAGTAAAGTGGTTTCCACTCGTCACCATCTTTTAAAAATGCAATAAATCTTGCTGAAATTTCAGTTGAACTTGGAACTGGAATCGCACTATATGGAATGAATAATTCAAAATCCAAAGGAGTTGATTTATTTGCTGTAAGTTTTTTATCGGCTGATAAAACCAAGCTTCTATAACATCCAACTGAACCTTGAATATTATAATTACTTTCTGCAGGCGCCTTAATAGCGTTACCATCTTTATCATAAAAAATAGCTAAGAAATATACACTTCCAGAAGCATCAGCGGTAGTGATTTTAAAAGAAGGAAATAATGAAATTCCTTGCTTAGCGGCATTTGGAATGATATCCATCTTTGTGAAATTGTCGATATAAAAACGAGGCGATAGTTTAGCTCGATTACCATATTTTGGATAAAGTGCTGCTACTAAAGCCTGATCGCCAGCTGAAATTGAATTATTCCAATTGATTGAATATCCATCAGTAGTCCATCCTTTTAAAATTGGATAGTGCATGATCGATTTTGCATCATAGGTTGTTCCCTGAGTATAAGAAACGTTTAATTGAGTAAAAAGATTTGCATCAACATCTTCTTTGGTCCATCCCTGTGTTCTTTTCAATTCGGAATATACAAATTCCTTGTTCCATTTGATACCTGCAAGCGGACTATAGTGCTCATGTAAAAGTCCAATTGCATGTCCGAATTCGTGCACAATTGCTGTATGAGTATATTCCGGATTAACAAAACTAGTAGTATCTAAATTGATGGTTTTTGTGTTTTGAGGTAACGCATTCGCCGTAATTCCAACCTGTGAGTTATTACCACCTTTATTATCTAACCAAACACGAATATTTGCTGGTCCAGATGAAACAAAAGTGAAAAATATGTTTCCATAACGCTCCCATTCTTTAGCATAACGCTCGATCATTTGTTTTTGAGCATCTGACCCACTCATCATTTTTACATAAATGGTCTGGCCATTATCCCACAGATAATAATTATCTGCAAGGCCACGCGTTTTGTCGGTTGTATCCAACTTAAAGGTTTTCTGTGGCTCAATGGTAGAACAACCAATTGGAGCAGGTTTTGATTTAGTTTGACTTTGAGATTGTTGCCAACAAACAATGGTTGCTAACAACAAAATGATGGCTTTTGACTTCATAATGCTTGATTAAGGGGTAAACAATTTATACCTAAGATATTATTTATTTAAAAATACATAAGCTGAAAGTACATGTTTTTGTTAAAATAAATCAAACGGGTACAAAAATGTAAGAATTTGACTTAGATGTTTAAACATTGACTACACCTAAAGTAGGCTACTGCGACAAAACCAAGGCTATTTAATACTCACCTGTTTGAATAGGATCTGCTTATAATCATCGAATTCAAATAATACCCCAATATGCGAACGATCAATTTTTCTGAATTAAGAAAAATGGACTCATACTAAAAGGCAATTGGGTTGATGTATTTTTTATAGTGGGAGCCTTTACTTTAGTTACTGTATTGGTGTTTGAAAGAATCGCATTCCAGTTAACGTCATCCAAACTTCCATTATAAGCAGGAGTTAGATACTTACCAAGAATCGTTAAATAACTATCGGTATAGATACTTCCTACACTTGTAGTGCTTGCTGCTTCCTCACCTTTCTTTACAGCTGTTGCAAGAAAGGATGCCCGCTCGTCCATAAATAGCTTTTTACAATAATCTGGATACAATGTAAAGATGCCGCGCTTTTTTGCTGCACCGTCATTTATCGTACTGGTTTTCAACTTATACTCTGTATTACAACAATCGCTAAACACACAATTTAATCGAGCTCCTTTTGAGATGATGATCTGGTAGATTTCCTGAATACTCATAGTATTATTACGAAGTGCCTCTTCGTGTTCTACAGCTTTTAAATTTTCAAATACTGGTCGATCCGCATAGGGCATCAAAAAAAGATTCGGGTATGGATCATTGGGATCATCTCTATTAAAACCATGCCCCGTGTAATGAAAAACAACAATATCCTCCTTCCCTGGCCTAAGAGAATCTAAAGCCTTCTGAAGACCAGGACGATTATATTTTTCGTTAATAATATTAACTGTATCTAAGCGAATTTTTAGCTTTGAAGCTACAGAAGTATAAAACTGAATCAGCTTCTTTTGGTCAATATTACAGCCTCTTCCAATGTGTTGGTCATACAGATCTGCTAAAATAAACACGTGTAAAGTAGGAATAGTTGTACCCCAATTGGGCCCACTTCTTGATTTTGCTTTGGTATAGTTTTTATAAAAAGGTTCTTCCTTCAAAAACAATCCTTCCAACTGTTTTTCTGTTAAGTCTGACTCTGATAATACTTTACTAGAGGTCAGCGCAGCGGTGAACTTCCGCTCTCCATCCTTTCTAATTGAACCATAAGATTCTGGAGTTAGTCCATCGTCTTCTGAGTTTTCTTTAAAAATGATGCTGTACTGTTCAAAAGGAATTTTTGATTCCCCTTGAATCGACTTAGCTCGAATTAATTGATATTCAATTCTATTACTATCCCCTATTGAAATGCGGTTAATTCTTTGGATCTGGCATTCAGTGATAATGTTTTTTTTCTGTTCCGGATCGAAATATCCCAAGCGCACTATGGCATCTGTATCATCATATTGAACCATCAAAGCCTGAATACTTGATGGTTTTTTAAGTTCTGGCGGAGCAAATTTAAAATAATAAAAACGTTGGCTATTGGCATTAATACAGATACTGCATAAGAGTATTATAGGAAGGAATATTTTTTTATTCCTAATTATCTGTTTACATTTCATCTATAGAAAGTTTTGTGGGCAAAAGCCTTTTATATAAATAAATCGATTAGGAAATATAACTATAAATAATGAATCAGGCTATCAAAATTGATAGTGAAGTAGAATAAATTGACTATGAAAAAATTGCTCCTTGTCTTATTATTTATTTGTTTTTATACAGTGCAACATGCACAAATAAATGAAGCTGATCGGATTTCCGCTTTATTAGAAAAAGAAAAAATTGATTCAAATAGAATTCACTTACTCAATGATCTGGCACGTGCATACAGCTTGTTCAATCCAGCCAAAGGCATTATCACGGCTCAAGAGGCATATAATTTGGCATTAAAAACAAAATCACAATCTGAAGAGCTGCGGGCACTAAAATTCATGGCCAATTCCTATAACAATATTGGGAATTACAACCAGGCTCTAGATATGTTTATTAAACTAGAGATTTTGTCAGAAAAAGCAAACCTCCCATCAAGTATTGCTAGTGCACTCATGAATATTGGGATCATCTATACCCAACAGCAAGACTATTCAAAAGCACTGCCCTACTATTTAAAATCAGATTCCATTATTAAGGCAAATAATTTAACAACACTCAAATATAATAGTTATCAAAATTTGGGGGATCTATATGACAGACTAAATAAAAATGATTCTGCATTAATCTATTATACGCAGGCATTTGAAATTGCTACAACATTAGATAATCCTGAATATATTGGTGGATCCTATATTGGATTAGGAAATTGTTTGATCAAATTAAAGGACTATCAAAAAGGGAAAGAATTTTATAAGATTGCATTAAATAAATTAAGGTTAGAAAAAGATGATGATTTGTATTGTGAGGGTGCATTGAATTTAGCAAATGTTTATTTAATTGAAAATCAAAAAGATTCAGCATTAAGATTGGCTTGGGAGGTCTATCAAATAGCTCAAAAAGACAGTTTCCCATCTAGATTAAAAGACGCCTGTATTTTTCTTAGCAATTTCCATAAAGTATCCGGTAGATATGATAGTTCTCTTTATTACAAAGAAAAAGAGATCGTCATTCAGGAGCAAACGAATAGTCAAGAGAAGGTAAAGGCGTTTCAGTTTAAAACGTTTAACGAAGAAATCAGACAAGCCGAATTAGCAGAGTCAAAAAGAAAAGAAGCCGAAGAACGATCCAAACAGTTACAGTTAATATTAATTGGAATCTTTATTCCTATCTGTTTCCTTCTCACCATTTTCTTAAGTAAGCGAAAGATTCATGTCAAAGCCATAAAAACGCTAGGCATCGTATCATTACTACTGCTATTTGAATACCTAACATTGTTATTACATCCATTTGTGGTTTCCATCACCAATCATACCCCTATTTTAGAGTTATTGATCTTCGTTTCTATCGCAGCTTTATTAATTCCTACGCATCATCGAGTAGAACATTGGCTAATTGAGAAATTGACAGTTCATCGTAACCATGAAGAATCTGCCATTCATATTAAACAATCAAAAATCAAAGTAAAAAAGCCTTTGCCTTAATCTTTGATTATCTCAAAAATTAAAACAAAGGCTATATTTTATTGCAGTGAAATACTACAACAGTCTTTTTACTATCCTTTTGGAGGTACAATTGGTTTACCTGTTCCAGAATCAGTAACTTTTTTTGAAGTATCAATTGTTGCCGGTGCAGGCATCACTGAATCCTTTTTAACAGCAGGGGTATCAGTTGTTGCAGCTTTATCAGCTCCAGTACCACAACTAGTAAAAGTCATGCCTACTAAAAGACAAGCTAGAAAGAATGAAGTAATTTTTTTCATTTGCGTCGTTTTTTGGTTTAGATACTAATATTAATTGAAATAATTGGAAATTTCAACTTTTTAGTCATATTTTAATGAAACACAATACAATCCCACTTGTATGAATAAATTGATATCCCTTGTATTAGTGTATGCAATGATGATTGTCTCATCGGCAGCACAATCACCGAAACTGATTCTTCCGATCGGACATACCGCAGTAGTAAATGATGCCCAATTCAGTCTAGATGGAAAAAAAATAATCACCGTTTCAAATGATAAAACCGGAAAAATCTGGGATACAGAAAGGGGTTTATTATTGGCGAATCTGAAAGGACATAAAGATTCTGTTTTTAAAGGAAACTTTAGTCCAAATGGCGAAAATATCTTAACAGTTTCATACGATAGCACGGCAAAACTTTGGAATTCTGTGTCTGGGATGCTTGTTCAAAACTTTGGCGATAAAAAGAACAAAGTATTAGACGCAGATTTTAGTAAGGATGGAAAATACATTATTGCAACTTTTGCAGATTCAACTTTGAAATTATTCGATGCTGTTTCAGGGCAAATAAAACATAAACTTAAAAACACAAAGGATGGAATCTATACTGCAGCCATGAATGCTTCCAACACTCAAATTGCAACAGTAGGCTATGATTTTAATGTGAGATTATGGGAGGTGAGTACTGGAAAACTATTGAAGGTTCTCAAAGGTCATCGTGGATTAATTAATTACATAGACTATAGTCCAGATGGAACAAAACTCATTTCCTCTTCTGACGATAGCACTGCAAGGGTCTGGACTGTTTCAGGTTTACCGCTTTTTGTTATTAAAAGTCCAGATGGCATTATGTTTTCAAGATTTAGTCCAGATAATAAAAAAATCTGTACAGCT
Source organism: Bacteroidota bacterium (assembly GCA_026391125.1). GTDB lineage: Bacteria > Bacteroidota > Bacteroidia > Chitinophagales > Chitinophagaceae > Sediminibacterium. The sequence continues at coordinate 6,328 of JAPLEO010000085.1, read as the reverse complement.
ACTTTCAATAATATCATAACCATTTCTGATTGCAATACTGGGGCATTGCTTAACAAACTAGACGGACAAGACGGTGAACTCACCTCCATTGAATTTAGTCCGGATGGAGCCCTACTTGTTTCAACTTATGATCAATCAGCCCAAATATGGGATATGAATTCAGGTAATACCGTTCGTATAATTGACCTACCCTACGGTATTTCTAAAGCACGTTTTAATAACGACGGCACAAAAATAGTTACTGCTTTAAAAAACGAAGTTGCCGTTGTTTGGGATATTAGTACAGAAGAAGAAATTCTAGATCTAAACGGTCACACTTATTTGTCGTACAATTATAATTTTAGTAAGGATAGCAAGAGAATGGTTTCTGCATCCGATGATGGTATTGCAAGAATCTGGGATGAGAATTCTAAAATCACTAACATTCTCTTAGGACATGCACAAGCTATTAATTCGGCTGAGTTTAGTAATGATGGGAAATGGGTAATTACTGCATCTAATGATAGTACCATAAAAATTTGGGACGCGAATAACTCTAAAATAATTGCTTCATTTAAAGACCATCTAGATAATGTAACAAGTGCCAGTTTTAGTTCCGACAATTTAAAAATTATTACAACATCAATAGACAGCAGTTCAAACTTTTATACTTGGAATGAAAGTGTCGGAAAATTTCTTCTCACAAAAAAAATCAAAAACCCAAAAGGGGTCATGGGCAATGCCCTATTTAGTGCAGATGCGAAAAATTTTCTAACCATGGCTGGTACAGCCGAAGAAACCTACTTGCAATTATGGGATGCAATTACTGGAAATGCTAAACCCGCTTTTTCGGGCATTGGACATGAGATTCTAAATGATGCCCAATTTAGTCCGGATAGCAAAACCATCATAACATGCACCATCGCTAGTGGGAAAAATATATTAAACGGTCCGCAGATCTGGGATGTAAAAGATGGGCATTTAATAAAAACCATTTCGTTTCCAGGCATTTTTGAAACTGCATTTGCTAAATATAGTCCTGACTGCAAAAAAATAATTTGTATCTCGGTAGATTTAGATGCATATATCATTGACGCAAGTACCTATAAAATAATTTCCAAGCTAAATAAACTAAGTAATTCTACCTATAGCATTGAATTTAGTAAGGATAGCCAAAAAATATTAATGAGTTTCAGCGATAATTCTGCCAGGATCTGGGATGTAAATTCGGGCACTGAGAAAAATATTTTAAGAGGACATGAAGATGCTGTGATTGGTGCTAAATATAGTCCAGATGGTAAATTTATTGTTACAAGTTCGTTGGATAATACCTTTAAAAGATGGACAACTGATGGGAAATTATTGTACACTTTTTTTCCAATTGATAATCAGTTTGATTATTTAGTAATAGACCCATTTGATCGTTACGATGGCACTTCAGAAGCAAGAAAACTTTTATATTTCACTTGTGGTACTGAGGTGATTGAGCTGGAACAATTTGAAGATTTGAGTTGGCAACCAGGCTTAGTTCCGATGATCTTAGGAACGAGTAAGTTACCTATAACTGCTAAAAAGTTGTCTGAAATACAGATCTGTAACAATACCCCAATTGTAAAACAGAAAGGTAATAGCAATGGTAAATATGAATTTCTAGTTATTCCTAGAAGTGGAGGAATTGGCATGGTTCAACTATATATCAATTCAAAATTGAGAACAGAATATCCTTTAGATAAATTAATCAAAAAAGCAGATGGATATTTACTATCAGTGCCAGTAGAGGAACTTCGGCCATATTTTGTATCAGAGTCTGCAAATACGGTTTCTGTCAAGGCAACAACTTTAAATGGAGATATGGTTTCCCGCGGTGGCCAAGTTGAAACTGTAGTAGATAAAAAAAATAAGTTTGTTAGACCAAATATCTACATTATTTCTATAGGCATCAATCAGTATAAGGGCGAAAAGCTTAAATTAAATTACGCATCAACTGATGCAGAAAGTTTTGCATCTGCCCTTTCAGCATCAGCTATTAATTTTTTGGGGAAGGAACACGTCTTTACTTACACATTTAGTACAGAAAAAGATAATTTAAATTGGCCTGCAAAAGTTAATATTCTAAAAAAATTAGAAGAGCTTACTCAAGTAGCAAAGGCTGATGATATTTTGGTGTTATTTTTTGCTGGGCATGGCGTTTTATTAAGCGGTAAGAAGAATTTCTACATATTAACTGCAGATGCATCTTCTTTTGAACTAAATGGTGTTGAAAAAGAGGTGGCTATTAGCACGGATGAATTAAATCTGTGGATGCGAAAAATCAAAGCCAATAAACAACTTCTCATTTTGGATGCATGCAATAGCGGACAAGCTTTAGAAGATATCCAAAATCAAATTACTAGGCGAGATATTCCGCCTGATCAGGTAAAAGCACTTGAAAATCTAAAAGACAAAACAGGTATTTATATTTTATCAGCATCAGCTTCTGGTCAGTCTGCATTTGAAGCTAGTCAATTTGGCCAAGGCTTGCTCACCTATAGTTTATTATCGGGTATTAAATATGGAACAGGCTTGGTGGAAGATACATTAATCGATGTTACAAGGTGGTTTAATAATGCTTCAGACAATGTGCGAGAAATGGCAAAATCAATTGGCGGCAGGCAGGAACCACAAATCGTAGGTAATGCAAGTTTTGGTGTTGGTATAGCAAATAAAAAAGTAAAAGAAGATATACATATTATTGGCAAACCTAAAAAAATATTTTCCAAATCACTCTTGTACACAGGCGATATTAGCCTGCTCATAGACGATATAGAATTAGGCGCTGATTTCGATAAGGAGTTAGCGATCAGATCTTCAATGGGCAAACAAAGTGTGTTATCCTTTATTGGAACCTACCATAATAGTGATGCCTATTCTATTCGAGGAAGTTATGATATCCAAGGAAGTTCATTAACCATAAAAGTGCATTTGATTGCACAAAAGAAAGGTGTGGGAACTGACATCATCAAAACAGGGCCCATCGATCAAAAAGAACAATTGATCAAAAGTGTTGTAGATGAGGTTGTATTGCTTATTAATTAAATAATTTTCGATGAAAGCTGTTAAAAATATATTCCTTACATATTTTTTTCTTTTATTTCCGGTCTTGGTTTTTTGTCAAACAATTCAACCAACAAAACATGCGTTACTTTTTGCCATTTCAGACTACCCAGAATCTGGAGGTTGGGATAAACTTTCCTCCTCAAATGATATCGTTCATATCTCAAAGTCTTTACAATGGATCGGATTTGAAAAAGACCATATTACAAATGTTGTAGATAAACAAGTTAGCATCCAAGGAATAAAAGATGCTTTTGCCAATTTAAATAGTCGAATTAAAAAAGGAGATATCGTATTCATTCACTTTTCTGGGCATGGTTTACAAGTACAAGCAGATAGAGCTAATAGAATAGATGGGTACGACGAATGCCTGGTTCCATACGACGCAGTTTCACCTGAAAAAATTAATGACTCCGATTCCGTGCTTTTGAAAAAAGAAATGGACAAATATTTACGTGGCCATATGTTAGGAGATCTTTTAAAACAAATCAGATCGACTCTCGGTACAAAAGGAGATCTGATTGTAACACTAGATTTTTGTTACTCTGGTGGTGCCACAAGAGGTGCCAATAAAGTGAGAGGTGGAAAAGCGCCCCTTGCTTTTAAAAATTTTAATCCATCGATACCAAAGCCTTCGGATAGTAGTCAGCTTTTCAAACAATCGTTAAGTATTCAACAAGACCAACAACTATCGCCCTATAATGTTATTTCTGCAACAAGACCAGAAGAGCTAGACACAGAAACAAATGATGAAAATGGAAAAGCGATTGGTCCTTTGAGTTATGCACTATATCAATCATTCAAACAATTAAATCCGAACACTACTTATCTTTCTTTTTTTGCAAGAATTCAAAGCATGATGAATATGATGGCACAGGAGCAACATCCTGTATTGGAAGGAAATGCAGAAACAAGAATTTTGTTTGGGGGTAAATACATACAGCAAGCCCCATTCTTTGAAATCAATGAGATCATTTCTAAAAATAAGATCACTGTAAAAGCTGGTGCCATTGTGGGGCTAGGTAATGGGGCAAAAATAATCGTTCATACTGCAGGAACAAATAACCCTAATGCTAAAAAACCTATTGCTACTGGAACTGTTATTGCATCTGATAATTATATGGCAACAGTAGAATTAGATAAACCAATAAATATCAAACAGACTTTTGATGCTTGGGTCTTTCTCACTGAATCTAAGTTTACGATCAATCCAGTTGCCCTTCAAATAGTAACTAATCAAAATAGTTTTTCAACAAGTGAAGCCAAAAAGATAGAATCATTATTAGAATCATTTTCATCTGTGACCCTTCATGCAAACCCGGATTTATTACTAAAAAAAGGAGCTACCAATGATTCACTCATTGTTGTTTCAAACGGATACTTATTTAGTGAAGTGCCAAGCGCAGTTAATAATATCGATGCTTTAAAAACAAAATTGAAACAATATGTTCAACACCAATTCATATTGGGTCTAGAAGCAAAGACGAGTGACATCAGCATGGATGTAAAACTAGTTCCGGTAGTAAATGGCAAAGCAGATACTACATTACTTGAATCGAAAAAGGTGAATGGTATTTATGAGTTCACAGAAGGAGATGTAATTACCCTGTCTATCAAAAATACTGGAAAGAAACTCGCGTATGTTAGTGTGGTTGACTTACAACCAGATGGCATTATCAATGCCATTTTACCTAATAATAATGAGAACTTTAATTTACCCGATATTCTGAAAAAAAGATCAATTTAAAAGATATTGCCACTACCCAGGGCACACCCACTCGGGGAGATTTGAGTGTGATAGAAACTTTGCTTAAAGACTCCTACCAAGGTGCACATGCAAGAGGAAATGAACCTGCAGATGGCACTATCTCAGAGATCATTTTCAGAATAAAACCAAAAAATTAATTATTAGGAAAAAAAACTAATCATGGCTACACAGCCCCACCAATTCTATTATAAAAAATAAAGGGCAAGTCAAATTCGACTTGCCCTTTACTATTTATATTTTCTTAGCATTCTATTTTCCAGCAAACTGAACAGCCATTATTGCCACCGTTCCGGTTTCTTTCTCTTTACGTTTAGCTAAAATGTAGATCTGATGCATTGCTGCGTCTGTGATAGCATTCAAGGTTATATGAACCAAACCACCCTGCGCTTTCTTATCTGATGGTGGCATTAAACTTCCTTTCCCAATCAACTTTCCATCTTCTTTATCTAATCTTAATTCAAAATCAATCCCAATTTGTGGTGGAGCTAACCAACCCGCCATTAAATTAATAGAACTAACTCCTGTTAAATCAACCTCCTCTAAAGCGAACCATCCTGGATGCGCTGGTACAAGCATTAAATTAGCTCCATTAAAATTAGCGGAGGTAAATCCATTCACCTTTTCTTTACCAGTAAAGCTAATTGTGGCAGCGTTTAATGCTGCACTATTTCTACCTGTTAGTGCTTTAATATTATTGCCACCTTTATCTGTATAGCTAGCAGATAAAACTAAAGTCGATCCTGGCTTTGTATTTGCTGGTGGTATAATGGTACCACTTGCAGGTAGTGAAGGTTTAGAAACCGTTTTGCTACTCAACCCAATCACATATTGAATGATCTGTTTCAAATCTGATTCAGAAATATTTGGATGTGCAGCCATTGCCACATCACCCCAAACACCAGCACCACCTTTGCGAATTTTTTGGCTCAAATAATTCACTATATCAGGACTCTTCGCGTATTTGGCTGATACCAATGTAAATGCAGGTCCAATTGATTTTTCGGCTTCTTTATGACAGCTCTTACAATCCATTGTTTGTGTTAATACCTTGCCTTCAATATTTGCACCTACACCATTGGCCGCAATTGCTGCTTTATCATATCCCTGCATATAATCAACTGCTACATATAAAGTAGCTGGATCCATTTTTGAATCATCTGCTTTATCAGTGACAGAAACAGAATAATTTATTGCTTGCCCTGGAAGGAAGAAAGATTTATTGCCGCCCTTCATTTCTATATGAACTTCAGGTGTTTCGTTTCCTGCGTACACACTCACTTCATCACTTTTACTGGATGCATCATTATCATCTTTTACATCTACAGAAATTTTATAATCTCCAGCTGTATTAAAAGTGTACTCAATGAAAGGCTCTTTTGTTTCTTTTTTTGTGCCATCACCTAAATTCCAAGTGTACGTCACTTTATCTTTTTCTGGGTCTTTTGCATCCACCATTGCTTTTACTTTAAACGGTAATGCACCAGTTGA
>JAPLEO010000020.1 GCA_026391125.1 Bacteroidota bacterium | reverse complement strand
TTTCTAGCAATACAGTATCTCTGAACCTATCGCGCAATCGTAGATAAATGCCTACTGGTGTGAACACATCAGCCAACATCCGCTTACAACTCGTTTCAACTACAATTTTTTTCATATCAACTTTTTTCAATGCTTATCAAAACAAAAAGCCCCGGCAAATTGTCGGGGCTTTGAATATATTTCAAAATAGTATTGGCCATGCCTTTACAATCCCCTTGAAGAGTTTGTATGCCACCACCAATATTTATTTGTTATTCTGTTCATTGCTGTGCAAATATGAGTGAGATTTAAAAAAAAACCAAATATTTTCTTGGAGCTAAAAAGAAAACCGTTAAAGTCTCTTAGAAAAGAATCTTTAACGGCATAGATTGTAATACCCCTATTACTAACTTTTATTTATAATGTATCTGCACTAAATCCATAAACTGCAGGATTTTTTCCACCCATTGGTCGAACATAAGCTGATAGTTGCCCACGATGATGAATAATATCAAAAAAGAAAAACCACATCATACTATTTCTAGGCAATGTCAAAAAAGGTTTTAAATTAATCAATAATCCAACCTGCTCTTCTTCCCATTGATTGATGTTTATGGTGTTGACTAAGTTTGATAATTCAATCCAAAGGATCTCCATCTTGTTAGCAGCATCTAAACTGTCTATAAATTCAAAATCAAGCGTTTCATCACAAACTGAATTTTTAAGGATCGTTTTCATATCAGCCATATGTGCCAATAAATGAGAAACAACTTCTCTTGCCGTTCTGTTCTTAGGATGAGGCTGATAGTCTAACCTATCTGAAGGCAAACACATCAACATCTTCAAAGTTGCATCTTTTTCGTTAGCCAAACAGGTTTTAAAAAAGTCAAGGTTTGTCATATTAATTCTTTGATTAAGTACTAACTACAAATACAATGTCTGTGCCACTAAATTAACACGTTGATTATGAAGTAGTTAGTGCTTAAGCAAATAAAAAGCTGTCCAAAAACGGGAATTTTTGTACAGCTTTTAGAAATCGTAGAATCAAATTTTGGCGAAAAAGTGTAGCAGATTGCCGAATAGATAATATAATTATAGTAAGCCTTTAGTAGAAGGCAAATGATTAGAAAAAGGGTCTCTTTTCACTGCCATCCTGATGGCTTTTGCAAATGCTTTAAAGATGGCTTCAATTTTATGGTGTTCATTTTCCCCTTTGCAGGAAATATTGAGGTTACATTTTGCAGCATCACTGAACGATTTAAAGAAATGGAAAAACATTTCAGTAGGCATTTCTCCAATTTTTTCTCTCTGAAAATTAGCATCCCAAACCAACCAGTTCCTTCCTCCAAAATCAATCAATACCTGGGCTGATGCTTCATCCATAGGTAAAGCAAAGCCATATCTTTCCATCCCTCTTTTATCAGCTAATGCAAGGGCAAAAGCTTCCCCTAATGCAATGCCAGTATCCTCAATGGTATGATGTTCATCGATGTGTAAATCGCCTTTGGTTAGAATGGTCAAATCCAATTTTCCGTGTCGCGCAATTTGATCGAGCATATGGTCAAAAAATCCAATGCCTGTTTCAATTTTTGATTCACCCTTTCCATCTAAATTAAGCTCTACATGGATTTTTGTTTCATTGGTATTTCGATCATGTTTTACCTGACGTAAACCGAGTTTCAAAAAGCTATAAATCTCAGACCAAAGGGTAGTGTCAAGAGCCACAGTGCTAGAGAGTGCCTGTGCAGAATCAGCAACTTCGGCCCCTCCTAATTCAGCATCTAATTTTAGCCAGATGGCTTTACAGCCAAGGTTTTTAGCCAATTGTACATCAGTGATCCGATCACCTATTACATAAGAATTGGCAAGATCATAATCAGGATTATTGAGGTATTTAGTAAGCATTCCAGTTGCAGGTTTACGTGTGGGTGCGTTATCTGCGGGAAAGCTTTTATCGATATGAACAGATGAAAAATGAATGTCTTCATTCGCCAATGTTTCCATCATAAAATCTTGCACTGGCCAAAAAGTTTTTTCTGGATAACCACTAGTCCCTAATCCATCCTGATTGGTCACCATCACCAACTCATAATCCATCTCTTTAGCAATCAAACCTAAGTACTGAAATACCATTGGATAAAAACTCAGCTTCGAAAAATCATCGATCTGATAAGTTGGTGGCACTTCGTTAATGATGGTGCCATCCCTGTCTATAAACAATACTCTTTTCATGCTATTTGTTTTTTGCTCTTACTGCTTTTACTTCAGCGGCAGTTACTTGCGATGCTTTGTTGGTCCAGCTATTTCTCACATAAGTTAAAACATCAGCAATCTGCTGATCCGTTAATTCTTTATGCGGGACCATAATAGCACTATAAGTTTCATCCTCTAATTCCACTCCTTTCAAACCATTGAGTACCGTTAAAATAAGCTTGGTCTTGTCCTTCCCCTTCACATTGGCACTGCCATCTAAAGGCGGATTTAAATGTGGAACACCACCCCCATCTACTTGATGGCAAGCCAAACATTGTGTCAAATACAGTTCCTTTCCCCTTGCCATTGAAGTTTTCAAACTTGAGGGAGCAGGCTGTTCACTTGCAACAATGTTTTGGGAATTCAATAAAAGGATGGCAAAAAACACAATCACCCCGAATTTTAATGCCTTCATATTATTTAGCCCCCTTTGTATAAATGATTCTATAAATCGTTCCTTTCACATCATCTGAAACGTAGAGTGAACCATCCGGACCCTGTGCTAAACCACATGGACGATGCGCAGCACCCCTGGTACCTGTTACAACTTCTACACCAGAAAATCCATCCGCAAATACTTCCCATTTACCCGTTGGTTTGCCATTTTCGAAAGGCACAAAAACCACAAAGTAGCCTGCTTGAGGCAAAGGAGCCCTATTCCATGAACCATGAAATGCGATAAAAGCACCATTTTTATATTTTTCTGGAAACTGATTGCCTGTATAAAAAAGTAATCCATTGGGAGCCAAATGCGCTGGAAATGCAATAGCAGGATCGCTGATTGCTGGATCGGTTGAGACCTTTTTGCCATCTCCACCATATTCTGGCGCAACCATTTTCTTGTTCATTTCTGGATCGTAATAGACATAAGGCCAACCTGCGTTTGTACCCTTTGAGATCGCATACATGGTTTCTGCTGGTTTTTCTGCACTCGCTTTCTCATCATATAGATTTGGGAAAAGATCATGCAATTGGTCACGACCATGCTGCATCACAAAGAGTTGATCCGATTGCGTATTCCAATCTAATCCAACCACATTACGAAGTCCGGTTGCATAACGCACACCCTGACCATAAGTCTGATTCAATTTGTCGGCCTTAAACTGCCAGATTCCACCCGCTGAATCCAAAATTGGACAAGGCATTCTTCCCATTGAGCCCTTGGTTCTATCTTCTGTTTGACAAGAATTGGAATAAGCCCCAATATTCACATAAATGTTTCCTTCATTATCCAAGGCGATAGACTTGGTTTCATGCTGATTGCCTTTTTTTAAACCAGTGATGATTTTTTCTGGCTGCTTTGGATCAATCACATCTCCTTTATCATTGAGTTTATATCGAAATACTTCTTCATCAGATGAAGCATACAAATAACCGTTCTTAATGGAAATACCAGTTCCGCCGTAGTTTCCAAAACCAGAAACTTCTTCTGTTTTTCCGTCACCATTGGTATCGTGCAATTTAATGATCCCCTTTTCATTGGATACTTTGCCCATGACCTTGGTATAAATGTCTCCCTGTGCATTTACTACTAAATGCCTGGTATGGCCCAAATTATCAGCCACTTTTAGTGCGCCAAAGCCAGCAGGAAGCTTTAATCCAGCATTATCTGCATCAGGTTTTACTACTTGCAGCTTATTCGTATGGGTTGAATCAGCAGCTAATAAACTAGAGGTATTGACTGCTAAAAATGCAAAAGCAATCATACTAAGCGAACAAATTTTTCTCATTTATGGTGATTTAGGTTTCTAAATTACTAATCAAAACAGAATTAACCCGCGATTGTTTCATGATTATACCAATCTTGCATCGCATCTACTAAAATGGTGTTCTCTTTTTCAGAACCAATAGTGATGCGAAGGCAATCTTCACAAAGCTGTACCGAGCTTCGATCACGTAATACGATTCCCTTGGTTAGTAAAAACTCATAGATCTTTCTGGCATCTTTGATTTTCACCAAAATAAAATTAGCATCCGACGGATACACTTTTTCTACAGTAGGCATAGATTCAAACACTTCCTTCAACGCCTCACGCATATCTACCAGCAACTTGATCATATCATTCACCTGACCCACTTCCTCCAAAGCTTTCAAGGCAAATTCCTGGGAAGCTTGATTAATATTATAGGGAGGTTTAACCTTGTTGAGGATATCAATAATGGCTGTTGAGGCAAAAGCCATCCCCAATCTCAGTGCAGCCAAGCCCCAGGCCTTACTAAAAGTTTGCAACACCACGAGGTTGGGATATTCCACCAATTCTTGTACAAAGGACTTCTGTTGCGCAAAATTGATATAGGCTTCATCAATCACTACCAACCCATTAAAATTATTGAGCACTGTTTCAATATCAGCACGGTCAATGCTGTTTCCAGTTGGATTATTGGGCGAACAGATCCATATGAGCTTGGTATTTACATCCACCAAGGTTTCAATATGTGCCAGATTTAATTGAAAATCAGGTAACAAGGGAGCCTTCCGCAGTTCAACGTCGTTGATATTGGCACTTACTTCATACATGCCGTAGGTAGGCGGACAAATGATCACATTATCTTTTCCTGGCTCACAAAAGCTTCGAAACAGTAAATCAATGCACTCATCACTCCCATTTCCAAGAAAAATATGCTCCGGTTTAATGCCTTTAACGGCACTCAAAGCCTCTTTAACAGCATGTTGGTGCGGATCTGGGTATCGATTATACCATTTTACCAAGGGAGAGCCAAGGCTATTCTCATTGGCATCCAAAAAAACTTTTGCATCGCCGCTAAACTCATCCCTAGCCGAAGAATAGGCTTTTAGGGTTTTGATGTTTGGGCGGATCAGGTTATCTAGGTTGAACATTTTATTAAATTCAAAAGTCAAAATTCAAAAGTCAAAACAGGTCACAAATACTATTTATTCAATCTTACCCTCACTGCGTTCGCATGGGCATCTAACCCCTCCGCCATGGCCATCAGTTCAACTATGTTCGCAATATTGTTCAGACCATCTGCAGTTAATTGCTGAAAACTGATCTTTTTTACGAAACTGTCTACACTCACGCCGCTATAAGCTCGGGCAAATCCATTGGTTGGCAAAGTGTGATTGGTACCACTGGCATAGTCGCCAACACTCTCGGGCGAGTAATTGCCCAAGAAGATTGAACCAGCATTAATTACACCTTCAGCCAATTGCTCTGCATCCTCACAAGCCACGATTAAATGCTCCGCTGCATAGGCATTTACTAAGTCAATCGCCTCAGCCATATCTTTAATTAATATTGCAGTACTATTATTTAAGGATTTAATTGCCAATTCTTTACGTGATAATTGTTTTAGCTGAATTTCTAGCTCAATCTGCACATCTGCGATCAACTTTTCAGAGGTAGTTACCAATAAAACCTGACTATCTGCACCGTGTTCAGCCTGACTCAATAGATCAGCAGCTACAAAAGCAGCATTGGCAGTTTGATCGGCCAGCACACATACTTCACTCGGACCGGCAGGCATATCAATAGCAATTCCTTGCTGTTGAATTAGCTGCTTCGCACAGGTCACGTATTGGTTTCCTGGACCGAAAATTTTATACACCTGGGGCACAGTTTCTGTACCAAAAGCCATTGCTCCAATTGCCTGTACTCCGCCTATTTTAAAGACCTTATCAATCCCAACCAACTTAGCTGCGAATAAAATAGCTGGATGAAGCTTACCTTCCTTATTTGGAGGAGAACACAAAACAACTTCCTGACAACCAGCTATTTTAGCTGGTATACCTAACATTAAAATGGTAGAGAAAAGAGGCGCAGTTCCACCCGGGATATATAAACCCACCCTTTCAATTCCAACCGACTTGCGCCAGCACTCTACCCCTGGCATGGTCTCCATTTTCTGGATAGCGCTCAACTGTGTGCTGTGAAAAAGCCT
>JAPLEO010000003.1 GCA_026391125.1 Bacteroidota bacterium | reverse complement strand
TCCTTTTTTATTAAAGGCTTTTGCCAAACTGATTCAACAAGGATATCACTATCAATTGGTACTTGCTGGCTCATTAAAAACTTCCGAATATAATTCTGATCAGCAAAACATCATCGATACCATCCAGGAACTTCAATTAAAAGATCGGGTAATCTTAACAGGATACCTTTCAAATGAAGCGCTATCAGTGCTGTACAAAAATGCAGACTTATATATTTTCCCATCACTGAACGAAGGTTTTGGGTTGCCCATTTTAGAGGCTTTCAAATTTAACCTGCCCGTTTTAGTGGCCAACAATTCTTGCTTACCTGAAATAGGTGGCGATGCAGTGCTGAGTTTTGACCCTTTCAATGAAGATGACTTAATTGCAAAAATTAAATGCCTGATTGAAGACCCCTCATTAAAACAAGCATACGTAGAAAAAGGAAAAAGCAGGCTATCTTTTTTCTCCTGGGATCAAGCTGCAAAACAAATGATTGCGTTATTCTCCCATAAATAAATAACGAAACACCTACCTTCATCATCGCATGGAAAACACCAGATCAAATTATCCAACTATTCTTTTTCTACACAACAAGTATCTTAAAACTGGTGGAGAAGATTCGGTGGTGGTGAACGAGATCAATCTTTTAAAAGCGAAGGGATATACCGTTTATTATAAAGAATTTAATAACGCCAATTTTCAATCACGCAATCCGCTGAAAAAAATAATCGCCGGCAGCAATTTTTTTTTTAACCTATCTGTGTTTATCGAAACTTACCTGTTTATAAAAAAACATCAGATCCATGTTTTGCACGTGCATAATTTTTTCTACACCGCATCTCCCTCTGTATTTTGGGCAGGCAGATTGGCGGGCACAAAAAATATTATGACCATGCACAATTATCGGCTCTTCTGTTTAAACGCCATTTTTCACAGAGCCGGCAGCACTTGTACAGAATGTATTCAAAACCGAAATTTTAAATCGGGAATCAAATACGGATGTTTTAAATCGTCTACCTATTTTTCTACGATTCTTTCTTGGTCAACTTTATTGCATAGAAGCCTGGGTACCTGGACGAATCAAGTAGATCATTTTCTAGTGTTGAATCCTTATATGAAAGAGTTATTACAAGGAATAGGTGTAGCCGAAAACAATATTGTGATCAAGCCAAATTTTGTGAGAGATACCCCTTACAAAATCAGTACTCATAAAAACGACACTTATTTATACGCCGGCAGAATTGAAGAAGAAAAAGGGATCCGCCATGTGGTGGAAGCTTTTAAACTATCTGGTAAGCAACTGGTGATTGCTGGCGATGGTTCTTTAACCGGCTATGTGCAAACAAATATTTCAAATAATATTCAATATATCGGACTGCAAACCGAACAAGAAATGATAGCACTTTATCATACCTGCAAGGCATTCATTTTTTCTTCGCTGCTTACCGAAGGCATGCCCATGACGCTGATCGAAGCTTTTGCTGCAGGAACCATTTGCATTGTGGCCACTTCACCAAACACAGCCAGGATGATCGCTGATGGTGCGGATGGGATCCTATATGATACAGGTGATCCCATTTCCTTAAATCAAGCAATCGCAAAATTAGAACAGATGCATCCGGCCGATTTATTGCGCATGTCTGAAAATGCAAGAAAGAAATACGAAACACACTATCACCAGGATGCGCATTTCGCAACCATACACCAGATTTATACGAGCAGCAATTAATACAGATACACTACTTTTGGCGAAACTTATGTATGAATCAAAGCGTTGCTGAAAAAATAAATATTATAGGTACGGGTATCAGCAACATCTCCCTTTCAGAAACCATCAAAACCTTCAATCATTGGATCGATCATAAAGATAAAAAACGGGTTTGTATCACTCCTGTGAACTGTTTGCTTTGGGCAAAAAAAAATCCAACCCTGCAGGCAATTT
>JAPLEO010000143.1 GCA_026391125.1 Bacteroidota bacterium | reverse complement strand
ACATGGCCCTAGAATGCCCGCCCAGCTTATGTATCGCCCTTGTTACATTAATTCCACCACCACCTGGCTCCAATACCGCATCTGAACATTTCAACTTCTTTTCAGGAACTAACCCGTGAATCACGATGCTTTTATCTAAAGCCGGATTCAATGTGATGGTAATGATCTTTCTCATACGATTGCTTTTAATGCATCAACTCCTGCATAGCTGCAGGAAGAAAAATGGTAGTGGGTACAGTATTCATGATCTGCAGATCTTCCATCAAACTAGACTCGTTATCTAAAAAACGTAAAACTGTTTCTGTTTTAGTTTTTGAAAAAATGGACTCAAAAATTTGATCGCCCTGCATCTTATGATGATGCAACACATTTAACAAAACTGCATCATACAAATTTCCCTTTTTTTGATGGAAACCAACAGAATTAAATGTGCTTTTGCCTTTTTTTAACCCTTCAATAATACTGGCCGTTCTCTTTTGAATGAATTGAAATGCATAGCCACTACTTCCTTTTACTTGTCCGCCCGCTACGCCCATTTGAACAATGCGATGATCCTGCAATGGAAAGCGTTGATTGGTCATGGGAATGATTCCAAATTCTGTGTGTTGAATTTGGTATTCGTCGATGAATAAATACTGACTGATATAGTTGCTTAAAGCCGCATCATAAGCCGCATCCTTCAATAACTGATCTGTAAAAAGTGTGTATTCAATCAGGGCTGATGTAGAAGATGTGGGCATCACATAAAAAAAAGCCGTGCCATGTGTTTGATCGATCCTGAAATCCATGAGTGTAGCAATACTAGCATCAAAAGTTGGCTTCTTGGTTTCAATGACCCAACCTTTAAAATGTTGCAGCAATTGATAAGTGTTTTTTGAAGTACTTTTTTCATACTTCTCAAAACGAATACTGTTGAATAGATAGTCTGCTGAAATGCTTTCTTGCTTCAACTGCAGCTGACCATATTTCTCTGTTGTACTGATTGAAATAACTTCCTCGTAGCGGAATTCAATATTCGAAAACCCTGCTGCTTTATTCAACACTGTTTGATAGAAATCAATCCCCCGAATCATTTTGTATTGATAGGGTTGTAGGTCTAACTTGGCAAAATAATTCTTTGTATAGAAATTTACGTGCTGCCACTGGTGTTGCACAATCGATTCGAATAAACCAGTTTCTTTTTCCCAAAAACACCAGGTACGATCATCTTTATTTTTCAGTTCTTGATCAACCACCAAGATTTTCTTTTGAGCAAAAAAAGGATCCCCCATCATGCGCATCAGTAAACTCAATCCTGCGCAACCAGCACCTGCGATAATATAGTCGTAATGTTTAGGTGCCATGTAGAAGATCAGTAATTAGTGAGGTTGATTTTGAATGGTCTCGTCCCTTCGAATTTTATCCCAATATTTTTTAGCTACCAACAACATTCCAAAACTTTCACCCTCTTCTTTGTTGATATGCTTATGGTGCATTTTGTGCGCCCAACGGATGGCTTTGATATACTTGCTATTGGATCTAGTAAAGAATTTGAAACGCTGATGAATGATAATCTCGTGAACTAGAAAATAAGCAAATCCATAAAGTGCAATACCTGCTCCAATTGACACTATCCAATACACCTGATTCATACTGCCCAACATGATACAGAGCCAACTAGGAATGGCAAAGATCACAAAGAACCAATCGTTCTTCTCAAAAAATCCTTCTCCTTTTTTGTGATGGTCTTCGTGTAAATACCATAAAAATCCATGCATTACATACCGATGTGTGAGCCATGTAATACCCTCCATGATGCTGAAGGTTATCAATGTTATAAACACATACTGGATCATAAAAATATTCTTAGTGATAAAAAAAATAAAACTTGTATGATCAATAGATCCAAGGCAAAATGGTTGTCGCGATTAAACTTGAGTTTACTAAACACCCATAATAAAAACATACTGATCAAAAACCAACATACATAATTATAGCCCGGAATAATGCCATCTTTCCATTCCCAAAAACCCAACTTTACTGCTACTGGTTCCATTACCCAATCATAAAATAAGGCAATAGAAGCTCCATCAAAAACCAACGAAAGCTTCTCAATCACTGGCGTCATACTAATTCCCCCTGCCTCATATTGAAGCTTGATCCAATGATGCAACTTCGTCATTACGATCCCACAACAAAACATCAACACAAACCAGTTCAATCCTATTAACCAAGGAACCGCATTAAATTTCACCCCCATATTATTGCCATAATGGTAGTTGCCAAATAAGCGCCCAGTATTCACACCAATCATTTCTACACCCATCCCAACCAAGAAACTGATGAGTAAAAAACCAAAAAAGGCTTTGTTCTTTTCGGGCTGGTTCCACAAAAGCAAAATGGCCATCAAGACCAAATTCAAACTAGTATTTTGTATGAACCATTCCTTATGATCGCTGAATAAGATACCAATCACACCACACAGGTGAAATAAGATGGCTATAAACGTGGCAATATTGTGTTTCGATAATTTCATTGATTCCTAGCTACTGTTTCCTTTGTATTTTTTTGCTATACTTTTTTGCAACCATTCTACTCATAATGGCAGCGCTTTTCAAACACAAAGGTATGCCTCCACCCGGATGAACGCTTCCCCCTACAAAATATAACCCCTTGATCTTATTTGAAAAATTCGGATGTCTTAAAAAGGCCGCCATTTTGGAATTCTTAAAAAGGCCGCCATTTTGGAATTGGAACTGGTACCATACAATGAACCCATATACGAATCTGTTTTTGATTCAATGGTTACAGGATCTAATACTTCCTCCACTTCAATCATGGAACTAATATCAACTCCTAAAATTCTGTTTAGTTTCTCAATGATCGCAGCCCTATATTGTTGCTTGAAGCTTTCCCAGTCCTGACCAATGTTTGCAGGAGCATTCACCATCACAAACCAATTCTCTTTACCAACAGGAGCTTGTATGCCAGGCTCAACTTTACTGGTAATATTTACATAAATGGTAGGATCTGCATAAGCAGTCTTTGACTTAAAAATGGATGTAAATTCTTTCTGATATTTTTTTGTAAAAAAGATATTGTGTAGTTCAAGATCTGGGAATGATTGGTTGATGCCCCAATAGAAAATGAGAGCACTACTACTACGTTCCTGCTTTAATACTTTTTCTGCTAATGACTGATGCAATAATAATTTCTGATAAGTAAAATAGACATCCATATTGCTCACGACCAAATTGGCAAACAGATTTTTACCTGCTACCACTACTCCTTGTACACTTGTTTCATTTTGTATGATCCTTTCTACGGGTTGGTTAAAATGAAATTGCACTCCCTTCTTCAAAGCCAACTGGTAGATGGCATTGGTAATACTGATCATCCCACCCTTTGGATAAAACGTGCCTTGATTCAATTCCAAATGTGGGATCAAACTCAGCATGCCAGGGGCTTGATATGGGTTGCTACCATTATAGGTTGCGAAACGATTGAACAATTGAATCGTTTGTGGCTTCTCAAAATGTTTTGCATTTAAATCGTGCATCGTTTTGAAAAGATATTTCCACCTAACTGTTTTAATGGCTTTAAAAATATCTGGAGAAAATAAGGTTTTGAATTTGTGTAAAGAATTATTGAGAAAGATGCCTGCAATATTCTGATACAACTTTTTGGATGCCTCTAAATAACTTAATAATTTTTCTGCCTTTTCTCCAGTCTTATTTTCTAGTTCTTCTGCAAATGCTTGATTATTTGTGTAAGCATTGATCACAATTCCATCTTCATAGAAATATTTGAATGAGATAGGGAGGGCTTGGTATTGAAAATAAGCATCGATGGGCTCTCCCGCCAATTCAAAAAGCTCAGCAATATTTTCGGGTTGGGTAAATAAACTCGGACCAGCATCAAACTGATAGCCCTCTAATTTAAAAGCAGTAAGCTTTCCTCCTGGAGTTTCATTCTTTTCAAATACAGACACTTCAAATCCCTGAACAGCTAACCTGATAGCAGATGCCATTCCTGCAATGCCGGAACCAATAACAATTGCTTTTTTTGTGCTGCTCATAAAATTTACGTTGAAAATTAAGCATTTTTTTGCGCAAGATTCAACTGCCACCACTCTTTCATTTTAGGAAAGATGATTTCGAACCATGCGGTAAATAATCCGTCGTGGGTTTCTAGAGATTGCTGAATGCTTTCCATAGTTCGAAATGTGTATGCATTAACTTCATTAGGGTCTGGCTCAATGGGTCCATCGTAGTACCCAACAAATACATGATCAAATTCATGTTCTGTTAGTCCGTTTTCAAAACTAGCCTGATATACAAAATCAAAAACCTTGGTAAGTGAGGTATTGAAGCCCATTTCTTCCTGCAGTCTTCTGGATGCTGCATTTGCAACTGATTCGTTGGGGCGTGGGTGGCTACAACAAGTATTCGTCCATAATCCACCACTATGATATTTGTCAAGAGCTCTTTGCTGCAATAGTAATTCGCCAGATCTGTTGAAAACAAAAACGCTAAATGCTCTGTGTAACAAAGCCTTTTCGTGCGCTTCCATTTTCTCCATCAGTCCCTGTTCTTCATCCCGCTCATTAACTAGTACTACCTGTTCCATAAACATATTTCAACTATCAATAATGAAACTACAACATATTCATATGACTACGAATTCCCGCCTTAGCCAATATAAAAAATTTGCCATAGTCAGGAATCCTGATTCTTTGTTGCATAATTTTTTGCGGCTGAATTTTTTTAATTTTTTTAAAAAGCGACAAATAATATTTAAAAGCAACATACACGCCAAACCTAGCTTTCATGGGCAATTTCTGGATCCCTTCAAATGCATGATCAAAATCTTTTTGAATATCTCTTTCGATCTCTAGCTTATCAACCTCGGTAAAATTATCAAAGTTGCAACCAGGAAAATAAACTCTATCAAGGCCTTCGAAATCTGCACGCAAATCTCTCAGGAAATTAACTTTTTGAAATGCCGCTCCCAGGCTTCTTGCATAAGGTTTCAGCTCTTCGTATTGAGGAGCATGACCAGCACAAAATACTTGTAAGCACATCAGTCCAACTACTTCTGCACTACCATAAATATATTCTTCATATCCCGCTTTGTCATATTCACGCTTTTCAAGATCTAAAGCCATGCTATGCAAAAAAGCGTCGATCAATTTGTGATCGATCTGATATTCGTTTACGGTAATTTGAAAACTATTCAAGATTGGATTTAAACTGATCTTTTTGTTGATCGCTTCGTAAGTTGATTTTTTAAAATCTTCTAGAAGTTCTGCTTTATCATGGCCATGAAAACTGTCTACGATTTCATCAGCGAATCGAACAAAGCCATAAATATTACAAATGGGGGTTCTGAAATCTTTATGCAATAGTTTGATAGCCGAGAAAAAGCTAGTGCTATATTTCTCAGTAGTGATTCTACTGCAATCCTGACTTACTTCATGAAACAGCTGCATCATACTGCCTATAATTTTGTTTTATTTACATACAACAGAAAATGGAAAAATTTGTTCAAACCTTATAGTTTCTCTCCAAAAGCCTTCTGAACTTCTCCGGCAACCACTTCACCGCTTATCAGGCTTGGGGGTACACCCGGACCAGGAACGGTTAACTGACCTGTATAAAAAAGGTTCTTCAGTTTTTTACTCCTACAGGCTGGTTTTAAAATAGCTGTTTGAAGCAAAGTGTTCGCTAACCCGTATGCATTCCCTTTAAAAGAATGATAATCTTTTATAAAATCGCTATTGGCGAATGATCTTTTGTAAACGATACTGTCTTTGATCGACTGTCCCAATTCTTTTTCCATTCGCTCAATGATCATATCAAAATAATAATCCCGCAGCACTTCATCATCATCTTTCAATCCGGCTGCAACGGGTATCAGTAAAAATAAATTCTCTCCACCTTCTGGTGCAGAACTAGGGTCTGTTACTGAAACGGCACTCACATAGAACAAAGGCTTCGTTGGCCATTTCTTAGTTTTATAAATCTCATCTCCATGCAGTGCAAAAGAGGTATCGAAAAATAAAGTATGGTGCAATATGCCTTCCAATTTTTTATTCAATCCTACATAATAAATCAAACAACTTGGAGCCATGACTCTTTTCTCCCAATATGCATCAGAATAAGAGCGATAAGCTTGTGGAAGAATTTTGGTTTCTACATGATGGTAATCGGCACCTGCAACAAACACATCGGCGAAATATTCTTTCTGCGTAATTTGTGCATCATTTTTCACGTTCACAATTACAGATCCGATCAACTTGTCTAGAACATTCACACTGATAACTTCTTCTTCGAACTTAAATTTCACCCCTAATTCAACAGCCAATAAATACATGGCGTCTACGATTTGATACATCCCTTTTTCGGGATACCAAGTACCTCCCTTAATGTCTGCATAGTTCATCAAACTATACAATGCAGGCGTATCTTCTGGTAATGCTCCTAAAAATAAAACTGGAAATTCCATCAATTCCTTCAGCTTAGGATTGCTGAAATGCTTAGCCACATGGTCTTTGATTGAATTAAACACGTCTAATCGAAATAATCCACTCAATAGATCTTTGTCCAAAAATTCTGTGAGCGACTGACCCGGTTTAAATACAAGTTTATTAATCCCTACCTGATATTTATAGGCAGCTTCTCCAATATAATGGTCTAATTTTTCACCACTACCCGGTTCAATTTTATCGAACAAATCTCTGAATGCATTATAATCTGCTGGCACATCCATTGGTCCGTCGTTCCAAATAATTCGATACGATGGATCCAATCTGATCAATTGATAATAGTCTGAAACAGCCCTTCCGAATTGTTTAAAATAGCGTTCAAAAACATCGGGCATCCAATACCAACTTGGACCCATATCGAATGTAAAACCATCTACTTTGAATTGTCTTGCCCTACCCCCAGGCTGATTGTGCATCTCTAATACGGTAACATCCCATCCAGCTTTCGCCAAAAAAGATGCAGCTGAAAGGCCAGCGAAACCACTGCCAATGATAATAGCTTTTTTACTCACTTTAATTTAGAAGGGTGTATAGCAATATACGTTTTTATTAGTGGCGTTCGATCTGCGATTTCAATAATTTACGCGCAAAGTGAATCCTGCTTTTGATAGTTCCCAAAGGCTCGTGCAGCATTACTGCAATTTCGTGGTATTTATATCCATCAAAATAAAGTAGAAAAGGATTGCGAAATATTTCTGGCAGTTTGTGAATGGCTTCCTGCACTTCTTTTAAATTCAAAGTTGCAACTGCATCATTCGTAACAGTAACCTGATTGGTATCAATTAAAAAGTCATTCGCAGTATGATCAAAGATCGTTTGCTGCTTAGATTTTCTTCTGTAGTTATTGATAAAGATATTGCGCATGATGGTATACATCCACGCTTTGATATTGGTACCAATATGGTACTTCTCTTTATTTGCCAAAGCCCTGAATAAAGTTTCTTGTACTAGATCTTTCGCAGCTTCCTGATCCTTTGTGAGTGTAAATGCAAAAGGCCTCAGAAATTCTGTGTTCTTGATTAAAATTTGATCGACTTCGAGATTTGCCATTGATTATGTTTAACTATTGACTTTGTAAAGCTAAACAAAAATTGATAGGAAACAAGCTTTTTTGTTTAATAAATCAATAATAAAACTAAAACAAAGTAAATCAATCAATTAGGCTCAAATAAGGAGTTTTGGCTCTTTTTTTATGGCCTTTTAACCATGTAAAGTTCCAATAAATTCAACGACTTGTGTAAGAGATGTTTTGAAAAATACATTATCGGGAATCCTTTTTTTGTATCCCGCGGTTAGGTGCCCGGATACATAAATCTGTTGATTTGGAATTTTAGCGCTGATCTGAGTCAAGAATTTTTCGAAGTTGAAATTATTGGCAACTGAAGTAAGGTGCGTGTAAATAAAATCTGGGGATTTTACCTTGCATACAAATTCGATATCCTTGTTTGGAACATTGGCACCAAGATAGATGACTTTAACCCCTTTCGATTTTAATAAGTAGTGTAAATACAATAATCCTATTTCATGGTGCTCACCTTCCGGTAAGAACAAAATGCATTGCTTAGAAACACTAAAAATAGACGTAGCTGTTTCAATCCCAAGTATAAGTTTTTGCCTTATTATATTAGTTACTAAGTGCTCCTGTGCTGGATTGATATGGTTTGTAACCCAAAGTACTCCTACTCTTTCTAAGAATGGAAAGACGATCTGGATGATGGTTTTTTCAATTCCTCTTTTAAAGATCTCTTCGTCAATAACAGACTCAAATTGTTCAAATTCGAGATCAATCATGTGCTTGATCAAATCGTTGACGATTCGTTCTTGTTGCGCTTGTAAATGACTCAGCGAAAGAATTTTTTGTGACAAGTCCTCGCTCGTCATCTGATCAATATGAGAGATCTTAAAGCCGTATTTATTCAATAAAGCAATATTGAGCAAGGTCTTTAATTCATCGTTGCTATAAAAACGAATATTGGTATCCGTTCTATTAGGGTTAAGAAATGAATAACGCTGTTCCCAAATACGAATCGTATGGGCTTTTATGCCAGAGAGGTTTTCTAAATCTTTAATGGTAAAAGCGTTCATAACTGTAATTACAGTTAAGATAGCATTTTGTTTAATCTTTGACCCTCAATTCTTAATATTTCCCAAATGAGGGGCTATTTTAAGCGACGAAGGTATTCTCCATAACCACTTTTTGCATATTTGTCGGCGATCGCCAATAGCTGTTCGCGATCGATAAAACCCTTACGATAGGCGATCTCTTCAATACAGCCGATCTTCTGACTTTGTCTTTTTTCGATCACCCTTACAAACTCACAGGCATCCGCAAATGAATCAAAAGTACCCGTATCTAACCAAGCGGTACCCCGGCTCATTACGCCAACATGCAACTTGCCTGATTCTAAGTAAACCCTATTTACATCAGTGATCTCGTATTCGCCACGAGGTGATGGTTTAATGTTCTTTGCAATTTCAACCACAGTATTATCGTAGAAATATAAGCCTGGAACTGCAAAATTAGATTTAGGCTCTTTTGGTTTCTCTTCAATTGAAACGGCAATATTATTATCATCAAATGCAACCACACCATATCTTTCAGGATCATGCACTTCATAAGCAAATACGGCAGCACCTTCCACATCATTGAACGACTCTACCAGTTTTCCAAAACCGGCTCCATAGAAAATATTATCTCCCAAGATCAGCGCCACTTTATCATCGCCGATAAATTTTTCGCCGATCACAAATGCTTGTGCTAGTCCGTTTGGAACCGCCTGCACCGCATATTCAAAACGGCATCCCAGATCCTTTCCATCTCCCAACAAGCGTTGGAATTGTGATGAATCTTCCGGTGTAGTGATGATCAAGATCTCCTTGATTCCTGCCAACAACAAAATCGACAAAGGATAAAAAATCATTGGCTTATCATATACGGGCATCAACTGTTTGCTAATCCCTCTGGTAATAGGATACAATCTTGTTCCTGAACCGCCTGCTAGAATTATTCCTTTCATCTTGATTGATTTTATGTTGTCAATTTAAATCTGTTCCATTAATTAAAACTGAATGCTATCGACCATTTCGCTCAACTTCGGTAAAACCTGGTCTTTATCAGAGATCAATAATTGATCAGCAGGAAGTTGCCAATCAATATTTAATTCCGGATCACTATAGATCACCCCGCCTTCAGATGCTTTATTGTATAAATTATCGCATTTATAAAAAAAAGTCGCTGTTTCGCTTAACACCACAAATCCATGCGCAAAGCCACGAGGTACAAAAAACTGTGTGCGACTTTCTGCACTTAATTCAATGGCGATATGTTGTTTAAAAGTAGGTGAGTTTCTTCTTAGGTCAACCGCGATGTCTAACACCTTACCTTCTAACACGCGAACTAATTTTGCTTGTGAAAATTCTCCGTGTTGAAAATGTAGACCCCTCAATACTCCCTTCGAAGACTTTGATTGATTGTCTTGAATGAAATTGATATCCATTCCGGTTTTATCCAAAAATGTTTTCTTGTTGAAACTTTCAAAAAAATATCCTCTGTTATCGCCAAACACTGTATCGTGTATAATAATACAATCGGCCAATTTAGTCTGCTCTACTGTCATAAGATCTATCTGTTTTCGTACATCCCTGTATAATAATTCTGATAAGCTCCACTGGTTACATTGTTTAACCATTCTGTGTTGTTCAAGAACCAATCAATGGTCTCACTCAAACCTTGTTCAAAAGTTACAGATGGTTTCCATCCCAATTCGCGATTGATCTTGCTTGCATCAATAGCATACCTACGATCGTGTCCTGGTCTGTCTTTCACATAAGTAATCAACTTTTCGCTATAGCCCTTTGCTCTTCCCAATTTCTCATCCATCTGAGTACAAAGGAGTTTCACTAAATCAATATTGCGCCACTCGTTGAAGCCACCGATATTATAGGTTTCTCCATCAACACCATTATGGAAAATGGTATCAATTGCAATAGCATGGTCTTTCACATACAACCAATCTCTTGTATACAATCCATCACCATAAACAGGCAAAGGTTTTTCTTCAATGATATTGTTGATGAATAAAGGAATTAGTTTTTCAGGGAAATGATATGGACCATAATTATTAGAACAATTTGAAACTACCGTATGCATATGATAGGTTTCGCGATAAGCTCTTACAAAATGATCTGATGCTGCTTTACTTGCAGAATAAGGAGAGTTTGGATCGTAGGCGGTTGTTTCTAAAAAGAATCCTTCTGCACCAAGACTACCATATACTTCATCTGTTGAAATGTGATAGAACAAATGATCTGCATAGTTTTCTTTCCATTTTTTTCTGGCAGTGTTCAATAAATTCACTGTACCAATCACGTTGGTATACACAAAATCTAAAGGAGAAATGATGGAACGATCTACGTGTGATTCTGCAGCCAAATGAATGACGTCTGTAATATCATGCGCATCAAACGCGGCTTCCAACGCAGGAGCATCAAGAATATTAATTTTTAAAAAATGATAATTAGGAAGATGATCGATGTCTTTCAAATTTTCTAAATTTCCCGCATAAGTCAATGCGTCTAAATTAAAAATTTGATGCTCTGGATACTTGGTTACAAATAAACGTACAACATGAGAACCGATAAATCCAGCTCCCCCTGTTATTAAGATATTCTTTTTCATGAGATGTGAAATTGCTAGAACCTCGAAGTTACAACTATCTAAGTTATTTATAATACAAACCAGTAGTTAGCTTAGGTTAAAATCGGAAAGTTTTTAACCCAATAAAACTTCCTAAAATTGAACCTTTGTTCGTATCTTCTAGGCAATCCTTATCTTCAAGATTGAAACAATTGCCATGAAATGAGCCTTATCAAAGCTTGATGCTAATCAAATTGATGAAAAGCGAATTACATGTAACCAAATTCAACTATAGATACATGAATGAAAGATATTACTCGCTTGACGTTTTCAGAGGTGCCACCGTAGCACTCATGATTTTGGTAAATAACCCAGGAAGCTGGGGCCATATCTATGACCCATTGGAACACGCACCATGGCATGGGTGTACGCCAACTGATCTGGTATTCCCCTTCTTTTTGTTTGCAGTTGGAAACGCCATGGCCTTTGTTATGCCTCGTTTTGAAGAAGCCGGACCCGCATTTTTCTGGCGTAAAGTTGTGAAAAGAACCATTCTCATATTTGCCATTGGCTTGTTCTTGAATTGGAGTCCGTTTGTAAAATACGACGGCGAAAACCTCATATTCAAGGTTTGGGAAAACATTCGAATCCTTGGCGTACTTCAAAGAATTGCCATCGCCTATTTCTTTGCTTCTGTGATTGTGTTTTACGCAAAAGCTAGAGGCGCATTCGTGATTGGCAGCATCATACTTTTAATGTATTGGGTTGAATGTTTATTTCTTGGAAACCCAGGAGATCCCTTCAGCTTATCAGGTTGGTACGGCACTTCTCTCGATATAAAAATACTTGGCATTACGCACATGTATAAAGGAGAAGGCGTTGCATTTGATCCGGAAGGACTAATTAGCGTTGGACCACCCATTGTTCAAGTCATCTTTGGATTCTTAGTGGGACAGTATATACAGCAAAAAGGCAAAAATTTTGAAATGCTTGCAGGACTGATGATTGCCGGACTAGTACTGGTATTTTCGGGCTATTGCTGGGATATGGTTTTCCCGATCAATAAAAAAATCTGGACCAGTAGTTATGTTCTATATACATCCGGACTAGGCATTCTCACCCTTTCTTCTCTGATTTATTTAATTGAATTCAAATCTGTGAAAGGTGCGTGGAGTAAGTTCTTTGATGTGTTTGGAAAAAATCCATTGTTCATCTTTTTCCTAAGCGGATTTCTACCAAGAATTTTGGCTTTAATGAGATGGGTTGACCATGTAGATCCCGTCTCTGGTAAGAAGATTTATACATCTGCATTCCCTTGGTTCTATGAACATGTTTGCAAGAATATAGCAACAGATCTAAGGGTTGGTTCTTTAGTATATGCACTGATCACGATCGCTTTTTATTGGTCGATCGTTTATGTGCTCGATAAAAAGAAGATCTATATCAAAGTATAATTAACGAAGCTTTCTTGCAGGATTGCCCGCATACACACCAGGATTGGTAATATTCTTGGTAACCACAGCACCTGCACCTATCACAACGTTATCGCAAATGCTCACGGGTAGTATGGTAGCATTACTGCCAAAGTAAACGTTGTTGCCAATGGTTGTTTTTTTCCAAAGAGAAGGATTGCCGGCAGGGCCACCGCTGGTAAATAAGTCGTTCACAAAAACAACAGCATGTCCAACAAAACAGTTGTTGCCAAAACTAACTAAGGAACAGATAAAACTATGAGATTGGATTCGGCAATTATTGCCAATGGTAACGTCTTTTTGAATTTCTACAAACGGACCAACAAAACAATCATCCCCTAGTTTGCACTCATAGATGTTCGATGGCTGAACGATAGTTACATTTTTTCCGAAAACTACATCACGGATGCTCACTTGTTTGGGTTGATATTCCATGGTTCCAATTTTTAGCAGATTGATAAATGCTTTCAATCATCTCAACCGCCTTCATCGCTTCATTGGCTGTGGCATAAAAGGGCAACCCTTGTTGTAGTGTTAAAACTAGATTTTCATACACTTTATGATGATTACTCATCGATCCCTGATAACTGCCATACTCATTGGGCGGTTGTTCTGAATCAGCGTTGAATAACTCGATAGTCTCTCCTTGTTGATAGGCAATCGTATTGAGATATTCACCTCCAATCTTTAACGTTAAATGCTCTGCTATTATTGTTAATGAACCCTCAGCGTTTTTGAGCGTCGTATTCACAGAATAATTAATCGTACCGATGGCTCCATTCTCTAATTCCAGTATAACAACACCCGAATCTTCACCAGCTATGTTTGCTTGATGCGCAAAGTTTTTAGTGATGGCTTTCACAGATCGTACATCTCCAAAAAGCCAGTAGATCAGGTCTATAAAATGACTAAACTGCGTATACAAAACCCCGCCGTCTAATGCAGTTCCATGCCAGGAATTTTGATAATAATCTGCTGGCCGATTCCAAAAACAACTCAGTTGAAATGAATAGAGTTTGCCCACCTTATTTTCATCGATGGCTTTTTTCAATGCAGCAATGGGTGGATTGAATCTGTTTTGCTTAACTGTAAATAACTGTTTGCCTACTTCAGCCGCAACCTGCATCATCGCTACACAATCACTGGTTGCAATGGCCATGGGCTTTTCAACCAATACATGAAAGCCTGCTTTTAAAGCTTGTATACTATGTGCAGCATGCAAGCCATTGGGTGTGCAAATTGCCACCAGATCCAATTTCAGGTCTTGTTTTAAAAGCTCCTCGATTTGATAAAATGCTTTTGCTACATATTTTTCTGCAAGTGCATCTGCTTTTTCTTTCTGTATATCACAGACTGCCACAAGCTCTCCATAATGATTGGCATGGAGGGCATGCCGCTCGGCAATTCTACCACAACCAATAATGGCGAACCTGATCTTTGTCATTTTAAAAAATTGCTGATTAACCAAATAATTCTTCGGCTGTTAAAATACTTTCTGGCTTACCCACATCCAGTAAGGTCCCACCTGTATGATCAAAACTGTTGATCTTATTTTTTTTCATCAGATCAAGATAAACATCCACCATCGAAAATTTTCCTTCTTGCTTGATCAATGAGAAAATGTGTGGACTAATCACGTGTATCCCACTAAAGGCTTTTTCTTTAAGCAATTCGTAGTCTTCATGAGTATTTTTTAAATCAGCAGGTTTTTCTTCTTCTGTTTGTATATTTCTCCAACCACATAATGCATCGTAGGTATCAAATAAAAAATATCGAGAAGACCTTCTTTGCGTAACCGCCAGTGTTGCCAATGGTTTTTCTTGTTCGTGCGATCTGATCATTTCCATCAAATCAAAATCAGTAAGGATGTCCACATTCATCACTACAAACGCTTTCCTTCCTTCAAAATACCAAGCTGCTTTTTTTAATCCTCCACCAGTTTCTAAAACTTCTTCACGCTCATCTGATATAGTGATGGTTGAACCCCAGCCATTATTTTTTTCGATCGCTTCTATGATTTGGTCTGCAAAATGATGCACATTTACGATCACTTCAGTGATCCCAAATTTTTGCAAGTATAAAATATTCCTTTCCAATAAAGTCTTTCCATTTACTAGGGCTAATGCCTTGGGATGATTGTCTGTAAAGGGTTTTAGCCTACTGCCCAATCCTGCCGAAAAAATCATTGCTTTCATGTTGTACTATTTTATCCTTTAAACCAATTGGCAGAATTAGTATGTGTTAATACCAATTTCGTCTTGTATTTGTTACGTAAATGTCGCGCTGTTTGTTCGGCTGCATATACACTGCGGTGTTGTCCGCCTGTACAACCGAAATTAATTTGTAAATGACTAAATCCTCTTTTCAAATAATCTTCCACAGCGATATCGATCAAGTCCCAAACGCTGTTCAAATATTCATTCATCCTTGTTCGCTGCTCCAAAAAATCTTGTACAGATTTATCTTTCCCACTCAATGTTTTATAGTCGTCAAATCTACCCGGATTTAAAATGCTGCGCATATCAAAAACAAATCCGCCGCCATTTGAACTCTCATCAACAGGGATTCCTTTCTTATAACTAAAACTATTTACTTCAATCACCAATGGCGTATCCTGGTTTGCCTGTGGTGGTTCAAAGCGATGCATGATCTCGTCAGATACTACTAAATGCAGTACCCGATCAAACTCAGGTGTTACAATTCCAACACGCTTATGATCTAAAAAGAATTTTAAATTTTTCAAACCCAACGGGATGCTTGCTAAGAAGTGTGCTTTCCTTTCAAACAAACCCCTGAACCCGTATGCACCCATCACTTGTAATAAACGAATTAATACATAGCCGTTATACTGACTCACAAAAGTGATTCGATCAACCGGGCGTTCTAATAATTTATCTACTTCATTGATATAAAATTCCAATAGGTTGTCTTTCCACTCTTCGCTCAGTTCTGCTTTCGCCTGCCATAATAAAGATGCCACATCGTACTGCAATGCCCCTTTCATACCTCCCTGAAAATCTATAAAATGCACTTCATCTTTGCTCACAATAATATTCCTGCTTTGAAAATCGCGGAACATGAAATATTTATTCTCTGTTCTTGTTAAATAAGAACTCAACGCTTCAAAATCGTCCATCATCGCCTGCTTGTCGTAAGGCAATTGAAGTGTGTCTAAGAAATAGTATTTGAAATAAAGCAGATCGCTCATGATGGCTTGCTTACCAAACTCTTTGGCAGTAAGACATAAATTATAATTTAATCCCGCATCACCCTTGATCTGCATGCTGACCAAGGCCGTCAAACTCTTTTGGAATAATCCATAAGCTCTTTCTCCATGACCATGTAACTCCAACTCATTTAATAATGATGCGGTTCCAAGATCTTCCTGCAGATAAATAGTATCGGTTTCATTAACCAATAATATTTCAGGAACAGGTAAGCCCTTGCTTTTAAAATGCTTACTGAACGCAATGAAAGTCTGATTTTCTTTTACGTGCAAATTATACGTAGCGATATAGGTTTCTGAACCATCATAGATTCTGAAATACACCCGATCGCCTCCACTCTGTGGCAGTTTTTCGATCCTTTCAGCAATCGTTTTTTTATACTCTAGAAATAACGCTCCAATAGCGGCAATCACATCCTGCATGTATCCTTGGTTTAGCGCGAATTTAATCTTAAGTACCGAACTACCTAGCAATTGAGCAACTATCCTTTTGTTTAAATGCATAGTCCATTTCTTTCTTCACGGTTTTTTTAACAAAACAATTAGAGCAATTCTGCCAACTTCGGGCTGTATTTATCCCGAGCACTGTATCTCATACCTGTACAATTGCTCCTATTCAAACCCCCAGACCATGAAATTTACCGGAATTGTTTTACTCAGTTTTTTGTTGCTATCGTTCACTACTTGGGAAACCAATTTTGAAAAGGCGAAGACTACCGCTACAAAAGAGCATAAATACATATTGCTCAATTTTTCTGGCTCCGATTGGTGCGGACCCTGCATTCGAATGCACAAAGAAATTTTCGATAACGAAGCTTTCCAACAGTTTGCTACACAGAAATTGGTGATGATGAATGCTGATTTTCCTAGACAGAAAAAAAATCAATTATCGAAAGACCTTCAAAAACAAAACGATCAACTGGCCGATAAATACAATTCAAAAGGTAGCTTTCCAATGACCGCCCTTTTAGACGCCAATGGAAACCTGCTACGTTCTTGGGAAGGATTACCCAAAGAAAGTGCTGATCAGTTTTTGAATGAACTGAAAGACCTTACACAAAGCAATCAATAAAAAAATTAGCAGTCTGTTTAGGCAGGCTGCAATACAAATTTGTTGACCTGTTTGTAGCTGTCGAACGCATGGCTCCTACGCAACAATAATAGTTCCTTCACTTCGAAGATCTCGTGGAAGCTACGCTGCGAAAAGTCTAGCATCGCCCGCAAATAATTGTGTTCCGTCAACTTCTTCGCCACTTGTAACGTTGGTTTGGCATTGATTCGAATAGCCGGACAATCATAGGTTTTTATATAATCGTTTAACTGCTCCAATTCGGCTGTTAGCTTTTGTATGGCCTGTGGTTCTGGAATCCGCAGGTACAGCGTATCGGGCGGAAATCCACTAAAATTATTGAGCGCAAAACTGAATGCTTGCTGCTGACTAGTGATGCGGTGCATCCATCGGATGAGGGTGGGCTCCATTTCTTCACGGGCCTGAAAAGACGCTAGTTCTATATGTGGTTTCATCTTAACAGCCGTACGCTCTAAATAATGCATCGAAAAATATTCTTGCTCACCCAAGATCTTGTCGTGCAAATCTATCCCAGGCTGCGCCACTAGTAAGTATTCGCAGAAATTAACCAACCCTCCAATACCATATCCCCCTTGTTGTACTGTACTCATTTGCATAAATATTATTTTATCGTGACAACTAATTTAGTATAAATTTACTAAATAATTTAGCATAATAAAATTTATTTAGCATGTTTAGCGACGAAAGGGGCAGTACTGCCGCCTATAAAGGCAGTAAAAATTTCAACCAATGGGAAGTTCCCACGGCCAATGCCACAGGTTTTGGCGCAGCGGCCGACGATTATATGGAGCGGGGGATCGACCTCAACGAACAGTTGATCCGCAACAAACCCGCCACTTTTTTCTTTCGCATGAATAGCGATGCCATGATCGGCGCCGGTATTTACCACGGCGACGTATTAATTGTAGACCGCAGCATCAAGGCCGTGAGCGGAAAAGTAATTGTGGCGGTGATCAATGGCGAGCTCTTGGTGCGCAGGTTGCAAACGCAAATAAAGGGCATCACACTGATCGCCGAAAACAAAAAATACGGCCATATCCAGATCGAAGAATTTAGTAATTATAGCGCCTGGGGCGTAGTGGTATATTCCATTCACAGTTTGTAAGCATACAGATGAAAGCCATCATTGATTGCAATAGTTTTTATTGCTCCTGCGAAAAATTATTCAAGCCCGAGCTGGAAGGTAAACCCGTGATCGTGTTGAGTAATAACGATGGTTGCATCATCTCTAGAACCGATGAAGCCAAGAAGATCGGCGTGGAAATGGGTGGCCCCTATTTTCAAGCAAAACCCCTGATCGAAAAACATGGCGTATCCACTTTTTCATCGAACTATAATCTCTATGGCGATATCAGTTGGCGCGTGATGGAAACCCTCCGCAGTATGCTACCTCCCGGTTCTGTAGAAGTGTATTCGGTAGATGAAGCTTTTCTAGATCTCGCACATATCGACCCCAAAGAATTGCTGGCTTTTACTTTCAAAATCAAGGATACGGTTGAACAGTGGACCGGCATCAAAGTCTCTATTGGCGTGGCTCCTACCAAAGTGTTGAGTAAGGTTGCAAATAGATTGTGCAAGAAA
Organism: Bacteroidota bacterium; assembly: GCA_026391125.1. GTDB lineage: Bacteria > Bacteroidota > Bacteroidia > Chitinophagales > Chitinophagaceae > Sediminibacterium. The sequence continues at coordinate 32,529 of JAPLEO010000143.1, read as the reverse complement.
AATAAACAGGCAACCAACTGTGTATTGCTATTAGATAGTCCTAGAAAAGTAGAACAAGCATTGGAAAGAACACCCGTAGAAGATATCTGGGGAGTAGGCCATCAGTATGCAAAAAAATTACATCTCTATCAAATCAATAATGCGCTTGAGCTAAGTAAAAAAGACATTGCATGGGCCACCAAAAATTTAGGTGGCGTTGTTGGTGCCAAACTGGTTCGAGAACTCAAGGGTTTACCCAGCAGAGAAATGGAAGACGAGCGCGTCACCAAAAAAATGATCGCTACCACACGCATGTTTGGATCTTCTGTAACAGAACTCGAACATATCAAAGAAGCCGTTGCTACTTATACTTCTCGCGCTGCAGAAAAGCTGCGCCGGCAACACTGCGCCGCTAGCTGCATCAGTGTGATGATGATCGCAAAAGAGGAACAGCAACCCGATTCAACACGCTATCACCACGGATCCAGCATCAGCAGCTATGTAAATCTGCCCATCGCCACATCGCTCACCAACGAACTCATCAAAGCGGCATTACAGTTAACAGAACGCTTATTCGAAAAAGGACGGATCTACAAAAAAGCTGGAGTCATCCTCAGTGGCATTGTACCCGATAATTCTATACAAGCCTCACTCTTCAAACCACCCGCTTCAGAAAAAAGTCGGATGCTCATGAGTATGATGGACAATATCAATTTTGCGATGCGCAACGACGTACTCAAGTTTGCAGCAGCAGGCGTAGAACGCGATTGGAAAATGCGGCAGGAGCTTCGCAGTCCGCGCTACACCACCAGATGGGAAGAACTCTGCGAAATAAAATAAATTTTTTTTAAAATATTATCATTTACTGTTCGTCTACCTTATTATTGATGAACAATGCATTGACCATACCGGCTAACATGACAGAAAAAGGCAAGAGCAATATCACAGAAGTGATCAATGCGTATTCCAAACGCTTGAAGGGCTTTATCCGTAAAAGGGTGAGCAATGAAGCCGATGTGGAAGACATTCTGCAGGATGTTTTTTATCAATTTATTGGAAACACAAAACCTATCGAGCAGTTAACAGCTTGGCTATTTACTGTAACTAGAAATAAGATCACCGATAAACAACGCAAGCAAAAACCGGAATTGCTCAGCGATCTGTTTTCAGATGCAGATGATGATGCAAGCCTCGATTGGTCAGAACTTTTTTTCGATAATAGCAACAATCCAGAAACAGCTTACTTGCGCAATATGTTCTGGGAAACATTGAACGAAGCACTCGATGAATTGCCTGCTGCGCAAAAAGAAGTATTTGTGTTGAACGAAATTGAAGGGATCCCTTTTAAAACAATTGCCGAACAAACTGGTGAAACCATCAATACCTTATTAAGTCGCAAACGCTATGCTGTATTGCATTTGAGAGAAAGACTAGCAAGCCTGCGCGATGAACTATTAAATTATTAATTAAAAAAAATATTATGAAGAAGCATTTTTGGATCAAAAAAATAATCGGCTTTACTGCACTTGCAGCAGCCTTCGGATCGCTCTTAAGTTATGTGGTGATGCGCTTATGGAATGGTATCCTCACAGAAGTGGTACACGTATCTCCCATTAGTTTTGTACAAGCCATTGGCATACTCGTACTGAGCAAAATTCTATTCGGTGGTTTTCATGGAAAATGGGGCTGCGGTTCACGCAACCACTGCCATCATGGAATGAAAGAAAAATGGCATAACATGAGTCCTGAAGAAAGAGAAAAAATGAAAGAAGAATGGAGAAACAAATGTCGCACTTGGAGAAGACCCAATAACGAACCTCAGGCAGGCGCAGAATAGCAGCAATTTTCTGTTACAGTTTCTTTGTACATTGTAACATAAAACAACTGCATGCTTAAAAAAATATTTCCACTCGCTATATCCTTATTGTTGGTTGGCTTAGTATCTGCACAGAAAACAACAGCCATCACCTGCGGTCAGGTTTTGAATACCCGCACCGGCGAAATTTTACAGAATCAGGTCATCTTTATCAAAGGCAATCTGATCGAGTCTATTTCGCCGGCAGCGGGCTTCAAATTAAAAGCAGATACCAGTATCAACCTCTCTGCATTTACTGTGATGCCCGGTCTTATTGATTGCCATACCCACGTGCTTTTACAAGGCGATATTACCAGCGAAGACTACGATGTGCAAGTACTCAAAGAATCTATTCCTTACCGTACCATCCGCGCTGTTAAAAGTGCCCATCAAAGTATATTAAATGGCTTCACCACCATTCGCGACCTCGGTACTGAAGGGGCCGGCTTCGCCGATGCTGATATTAAAAAAGCTATCAACAAGGGTGAAATGGATGGTCCGCGCATGTTCATTTCTACTTTGGCCATTAATACCACCGGGCACTATCCACTCAAAGAATCTGACTACGCCTGGGAACTCAAAATGCCCAAAGGCTTACAAGAAATTACGGGCGCCGATGAAGGTAGAAGGGCCGTTCGCGAACAAATCGCACACGGTGCAGATTGGATCAAGATCTATGCCGATCGGGGTTATACCAGACAGGCCGATGGATCTTATAGAAGCCTTCCCAATTTTACAGCAGATGAAATCAACGCAATTGGTGACGAAACCCTCCGATCAAATAGAAAGCTATCCGCACATGCGGTAACCCGCGATGGAATTATTGCTGCCATCAACGCTGGAGCAAGTAGCATCGAACACGGATTTGGGATGGACGATGAATGCATCAAACTGATGGTTGATAAAAAAGTATACTGGTGCCCTACTATTTATGTGAACGAATATGTGGCCGAAGGAAGGGCGAAAGCTGGAAGTCCCATCAACCTATATTTTACACAATCAGAACCCGATTTATTCAAGAAAGCCCTCAAAGCTGGGGTGAAAATTGCCTACGGTACAGATATTGGTGGGTACGACTGGAAGTTGCCTCAGGCGAGGGACTTTTCCTATATGGTTAGCTTCGGCATGACCAACCTCCAAGCCATCCAAACAGCTACCACTGTTGCTGCTGAATTGCTGGGGCAAACCAATAAAATTGGTGAAATCAAGCCCGGCGCTTTTGCAGATCTAATCGCGCTAAAAGGCGATCCTGGCAAGGATATCAAGGTTTTAGAAGACGTGAAATGGGTGATGAAAGATGGTGCTGTGAAAAAATAACCCCTAAATTTCTTCGATACCCCTATTTTTGCGCAATTTCAAGAGCAATGAATCAACCTTTAAACTCGAACGAATCGATACCTTCAAAAAGGAAAAAAATCATCGTATTAGGTAGCGGCCCTAATAGGATTGGTCAGGGTATTGAATTCGATTATTGCTGCGTACATGGCTTACTCGCCATCAAAGAGTGTGGTTTCGAAGCCATTATGGTGAACTGTAATCCAGAAACCGTTTCTACTGATTTCGATATGGCCGATAAATTATACTTCGAGCCCGTATTCTGGGAACACCTCAGAGAGATCATCGATCTAGAGAAACCAGATGGAATTATTGTTCAGTTAGGCGGACAAACAGCCCTCAAACTAGCCAAAAAATTACACGAAACTGGCGTTCCAATCATTGGAACCTCTTTCGAAAGTATGGATATGGCAGAAGATCGCGGTAGATTCAGCGACCTTTTAAAAGAACTAAACATCCCTTATCCAGAATATGGAACTGCAATCGATGCAGACGAAGCAGTAGCTGTTGCCAACAAAGTTGGATACCCTGTGTTGGTGCGTCCTAGTTATGTAATTGGCGGACAAAGAATGCGAATCGTGATCAACGACGAAGAAGTTGAGAAAGCGGTAATCAGTTTATTGAAACATATCCCAGGAAATAAAATCTTGATCGATCATTTCTTAGATCGTTGTCAGGAAGCAGAAGTTGATGCCATCTTTGATGGTGAGAACTTTCATATCATGGGTGTGATGGAACATATTGAACCTGCTGGTATTCATAGTGGTGATAGTAATGCGGTTTTACCTGCATTCAACCTAACTCCATTGATTGTTGAAACCATGCAATTCTATAGCGAAAAAATTGCACGCGCTTTACAAATTAAAGGACTGATCAATATTCAGTTCGCAATCAAAGGCGATAAGGTTTATGTGATCGAAGCAAACCCTCGTGCATCTAGAACCACTCCATTCATTGCAAAAGCATATCAGATCCCTTACTTGAACATTGCTACTAAAGTAATGTTAGGAGAAGCTAAGCTGACTGATTTTGTGATGGAAAATAAACTAGAAGGTTACGCAATCAAAGAACCCGTTTTTAGTTTCGATAAATTCCCAGGTGTTAACAAAGAACTCGGACCAGAAATGAAGAGCACCGGTGAAGCCATCCGCTTTATCAAAGACCTTCGTGATCCTTATTTCCGCACACTGTACAAGGAAAGAAGTATGAACTTAAGTAAATAAATTTTACTACTTTATTTGAAAGCCACACTAGTTTTAGTGTGGCTTTTTGTTTAGGTTAGTACATGCCCTTGCAACCCATCAATAGTTGGCAAAGCGCTCCCTTTCTCCGCTTGCTGATCCCATTTGCAATGGGTATTCTATCCGCCTATCATTTTAATATAAGTGCTAGCCTTCTTCAAAAAACTGCCGCGATTGCAATTGGCATACTGCTGATTTTTTCTCTTGCTTCCATTACTCTAAAATTTAAATGGATCGCCATTAGTGGGCTCGCGATTCATACACTCTTATTTACTTTAGGTGCTGCACTTTGCAATCAACAAGATCTTCGAAAACAAAATAATTTTATTGGCTACCACTATTTCAAAAACGATTCCATCATTGCCAAAATTGAAGAGCCCCTTATACAAAAAAGTAAAACATGGAAAGCCATCGCAAACATAGTGGCAGTAAAGCACCAAGGGCAATGGACCAATACAACATCGAAACTATTGATGTATATAAAAAACGATCGTCTTGCAGCATCATTAGCAACAGGCGACGACATTGCGTTTTCAGCACCACTTCAAAAGATCAGTAACAATTTTAATGCAACTGGTTTTGATTTTGTGAGATACTGTGCCATGCAACAAATATATTATCAGTTGTATTTGCCAGATTCTACAAAAATAATCTGTAGAAAAAATGGCAACTCACCCAAATACTTTTTGTATAAAACAAGAGACCATATTCTATCGATTTTAAAAAAAGCAATTTCTGAAAAAACTGCGCAATCAGTTGCTGAAGCATTATTGATCGGATATAAAGAAGACCTTGACAAAACCCTCATTCAATCTTATAGCAACACAGGTGTTGTACATATCATTGCGATCAGTGGATTACACTTGGCGATGATCTATAGTTTGCTCTTACGTTTATTACAACCATTGGGAAATAATAAATGGAAAAACTATTTACGTAGCATTCTTATTTTGTTTGTTTTATGGGGATTCAGTTTCATTACCGGAGGTGCTGCAGCCATCCTTAGATCTGCAGTTGGCTTTTCTTTTTTACTCATTAGTAAAAGTCTGGGTTACAAAAACAATACCATCAATGCTATTGCAGCCTCTGCATTTTTTTTGCTGATATACAATCCTTTCTTGTTATGGGATATCGGTTTTCAATTGTCGTACACCGCAGTTGTAGGAATTGTTTTATTTAGCGGCTATATAGAACGGTGGTTCTACTTTAAAAACAAATTACTCCAACTGATCTGGCAAGTGAATGCAGTTACCCTCTCAGCGCAGGTATTAACATTGCCCATTATTCTCTACCAATTTCATCAATTCCCCAACTTGTTTTTGTTTACAAATTTTTTAGTGGTCCCTCTATCTGGACTCATTCTCTATGCAGAATTATTGGTGCTCGTTGTAAGTCCCATACCCATTCTTCTAAAATGGTCTGGACAGATCACTAGCTTTTTAATTACCCAAATGAATGGCATTATTGAAAGAACCAATCGGATTCCCTTTGCGCTCACGAAGAATATAGCCATCAATTTACCCGAAGCAATACTTCTTTATTTGTTCATTGCATCGATACTGATTTGGCTGATCTACAAAAACCGAAAGGGTTTTATTGCCTCATTGGCGGTTTTGTTCTTATGGCTCTTTATCAGAAACTTGTCATTTTTGTAATTTTTTACCTCTGCAAAGGGTTGAAAATAGTTTGTGGAAAACAGATTGATGGTAAAAAGACCTCGAAAACTTACATTTGCGGCTCAATTTGAACCCCCAGGGGTAAATTATCATCAACCTGAACAGGTTAAGAAAATTCATCATGCAAAAGAAAATTCAATCAGCACTCATCTCCGTTTTTTACAAAGACGGCCTAGAACCTATTGCCAAACAATTACAAGAATTAGGTATCACCATCTATTCTACTGGCGGAACCCAAACTTTTTTGGAAGGTCTCGGCATTACATGTGTACCTGTTGAAAGCTTAACCACTTACCCTTCGATCTTGGGTGGACGAGTTAAAACTTTGCATCCTGCAGTTTTTGGTGGGATCCTTGGAAGAAGATACGAACCACAAGATCTGATTGAAATGAAAGAATACAAGATCCCAGAAATCGATCTGGTAATTGTTGACCTATATCCGTTCGAAGAAACCCTACGTACCACATCTGAAGAAAAACTGATCATTGAAAAAATTGATATCGGTGGTCCTTCCATGATCCGCGCTGCTGCTAAGAATTTTAAAGACTTAGTAGTGATCGCCGCTAAAGATGATTATGCTTCTTTGGAACAATTATTAATTGCTCAAAAAGGCGAAACAACTATTGAACAACGCAGAGCATACGCTGCAAAAGCTTTCGAAGTAGTGATGCACTATGATGTTGCGATCAGTAATTATTTTAATCCAGGTATCAGTCAGGCTTTGCGTTATGGCGAAAACCCACACCAATCAGCTGTCTTCCATGGCGATCTTACACAACTCTTTACACAATTAAATGGTAAAGAACTTTCTTATAATAACCTGGTAGATGTTGACGCGGCAGTGCAGTTGATCAAAGAATTCAGTGCTTCTTCCAATAAAGTATTTGGCATCATTAAACATACCAATGTATGTGGTATTTCTGAGCGTACTACCGTGAAAGATAGCTGGGACGCGGCTTTGGCTGGAGATCCTGAAAGTGCTTTTGGTGGCGTACTCGTTTGCAATGGTGCTATCGATAAAGCAACCGCAGATGCCATCAATGAAATATTCTTTGAAGTATTAATTGCGCCTGCATATAACGAAGATGCATTAGCTGTTTTGAAAACTAAGAAGAATAGAATTTTATTAGAATTAAAAGCAGAGGGTGCTGCTATTAAAACGCCTTCTAAATCTTTATTGAACGGAACCCTAGAGCAAGGTGCTGATGAAGGTAATTTTAGCAAGTGGGATGAAGTAGGTGGAAGAGTTACTACTGAAGAAGAAAAAGAAAATCTAGTATTCGCGAATATTGTTTGCAAACACTTAAAGAGCAATGCTATTGCACTCATAAAGAATAAACAATTGGTGGGTAAGGGCTGCGGACAAACTAGCCGTATCGATGCATTACGTCATGCTATTGAAAAAGCCAATCAATTCAAATTCGATTTAAAAGGAGCTGTGTTGGCGAGTGATGCATTCTTCCCTTTCAACGACTGTGTGCAGATCGCACATGAGGCTGGTATGGAAGCATATATTCAACCAGGCGGTTCAGTGAGAGATAAAGACAGTATTGAGTATTGCGTACAAAATAACTTGGCGATGGTAATGACCGGCTTACGTCATTTCAGACACTAGTAGGTCTCTATAAAAATGGCAGCGAACAAGAACAAAGCATATATCGCATTATTGATCACCAGTTTGGTCTGGGGCACTACTTGGGTAGTGAGCAAGATTGGTGTGCAAAAAACGCCCGCTTTTGAAGTGGCTTCTATTCGCCAGTTCAGTGGGGGAATTTTATACGTTTGTTTTTTTCTGTTCAAAGGTCTGCCACTTCCCACTAAGAACCAGTTCAAATGGTTGAGCATCATGGCGGTGCTCATGTTTGTTTCTTCGAATGGTTTAGCAACTTTGGCGCTTCGCTATATACCAAGTGGATTAGCCGCACTGATCGCTGCATTATATCCATTATCTGTTGTGTTGATTGAAATGATATTCTATAAAAACAACAAGATCAACTGGGGTACTTTCATTGGATTGTTTTTAGGAATTGCAGGGATCGCATTAGTATTTTACGATAGTGCTTTTCACAATCATTCTGAGGGATATTGGTTTGGCATCATGTTATCGCTTATAGCCATGATCACTTGGGCTGTTGCTACCATTTTTATTGCCCGCAAGAAAACAGATATGAACCCTTACTATGCAACGGGTTGGCAGATGCTCATTAGTTCTTTCATCATGTTCCTAATTGTAATGATCTCGGGCGATAGTATTCCAATCAGCAGTATCCCTTTACAAACCTGGGCAGCACTAGCTTACCTGGTTTCTGCCGGATCGATCTTTGCCTTTATTGCTTTTATTTATTCGATGAAAAATTTGGAGCCGGGAATCGCATCGCTCTATGCCTATATCAATCCAATTGTTGCAATTCTTGTTGGCTCAGTGATCATGAACGAAAAAGTTACTTTGAACATCATTATCGGGTCGGCAATAACTTTGGGTGGCGTGAATCTTGTAAATAAAAGTTTGAAGGCGCTGAAATAATTAAGCACCACAATTTTCCTTTATAAATTCTTCATACATTTTTTTCCATTCAATCCATTCTGGTTGGTCTGTTAAAAAATGATTGTGAAAAATGCCGATCATTTCTCCCTGTACCTTTTTTACCTGATCAAATAATTCCTGCAACTCATTTTTTGCTTCATACACAGGTTGCCTCAATTCAAAAATGCTATTCGCATCCCAGAATGGATGAATTTCCAGATCAGTTACTGTTTCATTTTTTAAATCATACCAATAAAACGCATCGGCATAGGAAGCCCTGAAACCATTGATAGTGCCATATCCCAGAGTATACTCCTTTTTAATGCCCGCTTCTATGAGCAGCGGGTATGTTTCAGGGATGGTCATTTTTAAATAATGCTGACGCGATATTTCAACAGGCTGTTGAATAAATTCTGAGAGGGTATTGATTTCTTTTTTTAGTGTTGTTTTATCTTCTCCACTTTGCCAGGAAGGATGTATGCCAACTTTAAATTTCGATGCAGTTCTTAGTATGATTTCCTGCAAAGCTTTTTTAGTTGGATGAATATTTTTATCTACTCCCTTTCTTTTATCTGCGAGTAAAAAAAAGTAGATGGCGTGTAAATGATATTGCAAGTTCAAGGCTTCCAAAAATTCAAACTGATCAAAGGGATCTTTTTGATAACCTGAATAGACATTCCCACTTTCCACAAATTTGTCAAATTTCCCAGTCAATAGATCTCTATAAAAACCAAATAGTTTTTTAAAAAAAGGTTGATGTAAATAACAAAAAGCTACATCAATATCGTAACTAGGAACAAAAGAAAATGTAGTAACCGGCAATCGATATTCTTGATAAGAAAGTTGCAGTTTTTTTTCAAATTCTAATAGCCACAATTGCACGAGAGGCAAATGCAAAAAATCATTTTTAAAAGCTAGGCTATTGGTATGCGCATACCTGCCATATTGATCTGGTGCAAATGGTAGCCATTCCTCGTATCGCGAGATCAGATAAAAAGCTGCTGAAAATAAATCAAATGGAATGGTCCCTTTTTTGTTTTCAAAAAATGCTTTCAAACCATTCCATTCAAAGCACTCAATAACCTGTTGTTGAATATTTTTTTCAAACAATAAACCTTTTGGAATTATCTGAAGTTCTTTTTCTGAAATAGTTTCATCAGAATAATTGATCTTGGCTGTAGTACAATTTTGGAATAGAATTTTATTCTGAGTGACTACAAACTCATTATTAAAAAGCGTAGCACAGATATAAGCTAGCCTAGGGCTTGTTATTTGACTATAAATTAATAACAAGGGCTTCTTAGTTTAATTTTCTTTTTTGCTTGCCTTCTGATCTTCCCACATTTCGCTGAATGTTTTAGCACTAAAGTCTAATTCAGAACGATGTGTGGTCCAACCCTTAAATATTTTATTCACCATCCAGTTCTTGAGTTTGCCATTACCCATATTCATCATGCTTCTGTTCAAGCTCGCTGTTTTCCAGGCTTTCCAAGCAATACGTTCAGCGATACTGCTGCTTCCACTTGCTACAGCTTCGTGTCTGTTATCTAATAATAGTTCGTGTAAGTTGATTCTAACCGGACAAACCTCCGTACAATTCCCACAGAGCGATGATGCATAACTTAAATGCTTATACTCATCCATTCCTTTCAAATGCGGCGTAATTACTTTGCCAATCGGACCGCTATAGGTTGTATCATAAGAATGACCGCCAATATTTTTATAAACCGGACAAGCATTCAAGCAAGCGCCGCAACGGATACAGTATAGTGCTTCTCGCGTAATAGGATTGGCTAATAAATTGGTACGTCCATTGTCTAATAAGATCACATACATTTCTTCTGGTCCGTCTGATTCATTTGCCTGCTTCGGTCCGGTTACAATGCTATTATAAACAGTAACACGTTGACCTGTTCCATAAGTAGAAAGCAGTGGCCAGAAAAGTGCTAGATCGTGAATGGAGGGTATCATTTTTTCGATACCTACTACAACGATATGTGTTTTAGGAAAGGCACAGCTCAAACGTGCATTGCCTTCGTTTTCTGTAACAGCAATGGCACCAATATCTGCGATCATAAAATTGGCACCGGTAACACCCACTTCAGCTTGTACATATTTCTCGCGCAGTTTAACCCTTGCAACGAGTGTGAGTTCTTCTGGTGATAGTCCGCCAGGTGTACCTAATTTCTCAGCGAATAATTTTGCTACATCTTCTTTGCTTTTGTGCATCGCGGGTGTAACAATATGATAAGGAGGCTCTCCGTCTAATTGTTGAATATATTCTCCCAGATCTGTTTCAACACTTTCAATTCCCTTGGATTCTAAAAAATCATTTAAGTGAATCTCTTCAGTAACCATACTCTTGCTCTTCACAAGGGTCTTACAATTTTTTGCTTTGCAGATTTTTCCAATTTCTTCTAATGCTTCTTCTGCGGTTTCTGCCCAGATCACTTTTGCGCCGCGGGCGGAGATTCTTTTTTCGAAATCTTCTAGGTGTTTGTCCAAGTGTTCGATCGCATCCCATTTTCTATTCTTCGCCATTTCTCTGGCTAGCATATTATCAGAAAATTGTTGCTTCCCAATTGGTACAACCGCATTGTATTTACTGATATTAAAGTTGATCTTTCTGCGATGATCTAAATCAGCAGCTTTGATCGTACTCTTGGCAATAAATGATGCGGCGTTATCTTTCATGTTGCTCAGTTATTATTTCTTTCTATTCATTTCATTTGCGGTTGCCTCGAGCGCTTCATAAAACTCAACCCCATATTTTCTGATAATAGAATCTTTCAGAAAAATGTATACCGGCATTTTTAGTTTTTTACCCAAACTACAAGCAGCTGCACATAGATCTTCCCTTGGCTCATAATTCATGTATTCAATATCTGGGTCGCGCTTGCTAGTTTTAATACGAATCGGAAACAAGTGACAGCTGATGGGTTTTTTCCAATCTAGCTTTCCATCATTATACGCATCCTCAATGGCACATTTAATGATCCCGTATTTGTCTCTATAACCATAAGCACAAATAGTGCCCTCGATAGTTGGCGTTACCCATCCAAATTCTTGATCGTATAAATACCTTCCTTGCTTATTTATTTCATTGATCCCCTCAGCAGTCATATACGGCTTGATCACTTCGTAATATTCGTTCAGTTTATCCAATTCCCATTTCTCCATGGGAGCGCCAGCATCGCCATCTTCACAGCATCCACCTTTACATTTGTTGAGGTCGCATACAAATTGCTCATCAATGATTTCTTCACTTACCAAAACATTGTCAATTGCTATCATAATTGCTCGATTCTGAATTCTATTCCAAAGATAAAGGCTATCTCTGTTAATGGGATAATTGAAAGCATTTGTTTTTAAGCTATTTTTAGTACGAAAACCTTTTCAGATGTGGAAGAAAATAGCACTGGTCATTGTTTTGATGTTGTTTACTGGCGCACTGTTTGCACAGTCGATCAAAAAGATCAATCGAAATTTGAAGCGTGAAGCCCCAGATAGTTTTCATGTAGTTTTCTATACAACGAAGGGTGAATTTGAAATTGCAGTGTATAAAGATTGGGCTCCACTCGGTGCAACGCGCATGTATCAATTGGTACGATCGAAGTTTTATAGCAATATGTATATCTTCAGAAGTACCAATAAGTACATTCAATTTGGGATCAATAACAACCCCACATTAAACAAATACTTAGACCATCGTACTATTCAAGATGAGAAAGTGATTCAGTCAAATACAACTGGCAAAGTAGCTTTCGCAACGGGTGGACCAAACAATAGAACAGTACAGCTTTTTATTAATAAAATAGACAATCAGCGATTAGATACTATTGGTCGCTCGTATTCATTTCCCCCAATAGGTATAGTTGTAAAAGGATTAGACATCGTGCAAAATTTCTATGGTAATTACAAAGACACCATAACATTTAATCATCAAGATTCTGTGATGAAGTATGGGAATATTTATTTAGAAAAACATTTCCCCGGATTAGACAAAATTAAAAAAGCAAAGATCAAATAATTAATTACGCCATTTAAAGGTGTTGATGATATGCTTCATGTCTTGCATTAAAAACTGGTTCACGATCCCCAAAGAATCTGCATTAGGTGTAGCATCAAAATACATAGCGCCTCTTAGAAAATGCTTTGTAGAATCGGTCAAGTAAAACTGGTTAGAAGTTGCCACATCCCCACCCACAGAAAAAAACATTCCGTGAATTTGATTGGGCGTATTGATCAGAGAATCGTCGATCGAATAGGCTTTAGAACTATGTTTCCCAGTTAAGATGTAAGCATGTTTAATGAGTGTATCAAAATTGTTTTTTCCAATTTCTTTATAACTCACATAGACCCTTCCTGCAAACTGAGGGAAGTCGATATTGATCCACCAAGGGTTCTCAGTAGTTTCTCCGAAGAAGGTGCTGTCTTTTAAAACATTTGCATACACAGGATATTCAAATGTGTATGGATATCCGGGCTTATCAAATAATTGATACTCGTGTTTGGGGAAATCGATATTAAAATAACCTTGCGGCTTAGCTGTAAAATTGCTATTACAGGACGCCAATAAAAACAGCATGGCGATACTGTAAAAAACTAAAATAAACTTGTAGAAGGTATGCTGTTTGATACTATTCAGAAACTGCGTCATTGATACTGGGTCTAGTCTGTAGCCTGTGGCTTGATAGTGATTTTTACTTTATTGATGCGGTACTTTTCAACTTCTAAAACGGTGAATTGAAAATCGCCAGAATTAACTATTTGAGATACTTGTGGAATTTCTCCTGCCAATTCTAAAACTAATCCCGCAAGTGAATCGCTTTCGCCTTTTATTTGATCAAAGGTATCTGCTTGAAGGTCCATGATCCTACACACATCATTCAACATGGTTCTTCCTTCAAAAACATAATTGTTTTCGTCGATCTTTTTATGTCCAGACTCTTCATCATCAAACTCATCTTTGATATCTCCAATTACTTCTTCTAAAATGTCTTCCAAAGTAACAATACCACTTGTTCCACCAAACTCATCAACCACAACAGCGAAGTGAATATGTTTAGCTTGAAATTCGTTAAGCAGGTCTTCAATTAATTTTTGCTCGTGCACAAAATAAGGCTGACGCAGCAAGACCTTCCAGTCGAAATTATTTGTTTCATCGAGGAACGGAATCAAGTCCTTGGTATGGATCATTCCAACAACATTATCAAGATCATCTTTGTAAACAGGAAGTCTACTATAATGCATTTCTCTAACCTGCGCTATCAATTCATCATAAGTAGTAAGTTCACTAATGCCGTGAACATCCATCCTTGTTTTCATGATCTGCTTCACGGTAATGTTTCCGAATTTTACTATTCCCTTTAGAATATTTTTTTCGTTCTCTGATGCCGTACTATCTGTAGTAAGATCAATGGCATGGTCTAAATCTTCTAAGCTATAAGCCCCACCGTTAGCTTTATTGGAGAGACGCCTTTCAATGACATCAGAAAAATTAACCAATCGCTTACTCAATCCAGCACATGCATAAGAAACTGCTTGCACAATGCCCCCAAAGTCTTTTGCAAATCTGATATTGTTATTGGTGGCAAGTACTTTGGGCATTACTTCTCCAAATAATAATAGTAGGAATGAAACAGAGATTACTTTAATAAAAAACTCAACCCATACCGCATCAAATTTTTCGAAATTAAACATCCCATCGATCAGTAAATTAGAAATGATAATGATCGAGATATTAATGAAACTATTTGCGATTAGTAAGGATGCTAATAAAGTCTTGGGTTCTTCTAATAGATCAACTACACGTTTATAGGGTGGTTGTTGTTTTGATTTGAGAAGATTTATGTCTTTATAGGTAAGCGAAAAGAATGCTACTTCTGCACCAGCAAGAACGAAAGATAAAAACAACAGAACCAATAACACCATCACCAATACAGTAGTGCCCTGCCCTTGAACAGCAGATAAAAATGGAGGTGCTATTAAAAAAGAATGCAATACCGAATGAAAATCCAAAATCATATTATTTAAGTAAACAAAGAAAACCAATGGTGCATGAAAATGGTTATCTGCAAAAGTATCATTTTAATAGCATCAGAAAGGTAAGCGTTCTCCAGGATCGCCCATTGGTGGGATATCTTCGGAATTAAATCCTTCGATCCCGTCTCCTGCTGCACCACCCTCGCCTCTTTTATCGAGCATGATCAAATTATCGCCCACCACTTCAGTAGCAAACTTTTTATTGCCCTCTTTATCTTCCCAACTTCTGGTCCTTAATCGTCCTTCCACGTAGATCAAACTTCCTTTGTGTAAATATTTTTGAGCCAATTCGGCCAAACCACGCCAAAGAACTACGGTATGCCATTCTGTTTGTGAAATCAGCTTGCCCGATCTGTCTTTATAGGTTTCTGTAGTTGCCAAAGGGAATTTTGCAACACCAATATTCCCCTCAAGATGTTGAACATCAGGGTCTTTTCCAAGATTTCCGATAAGCATTACTCTATTAACACCTCTCATACATTGGGTTTTATGTTCGTCTAAATGGAATCTCTCTTAAAAATACCCTTTTTTGATAAATAAAAGAGTACTCAGGAAAAATTAACAACTGAAAACAAGCCTTGTTCAAAAAGCTTAGATCGATGTTTTAGTAAGCCATTCATTAATGATTTTGGGGAAAGGCAATTCTGTTATTTTAGGTAGCGGGATCCAGCCTTGCTTCTTCAAACTAATGGGTTTAGTTTTTAATTCCACTCGAATAAAGGTTGCTTTTATTTGTTGATGCGTTAGCTGTTGGGTAATGAGCTCTGGCTGCTCATTTACGATGGCAATATCAATTCCTAACTGACCTTTTAAAAAATCAAGGATCGCAATTTGATTCCAATGAATTGTTTCATCAGATTCTAATAGATAAAATTCAAACAGGTTTTCCCAGATATCTTTTCTGGTTCTCTGTTGAATAAATACTTGTTGTTTGTATTTGAAAATAAAATAGTTGAAGTTTCTTTTTTTCTTTGCTAGCCTTTTTTCTTTTACAGGCAATTGATTCACCATGGTTTCTTTGAAAGCCCTACAATGCATATGCAGTGGGCATTCTATGCATGCTGGAGCAAATGGTTTACACACGGTTGCACCAAAATCCATGATCGCTTGATTATATCCAGCTGCATTGGTTGCATCTAGTACACGATCTGCTAGAGTTTGAAAATATTTTTTTCCTTCTGTGCTATCGATGGGTAATGGAATGCCAAAATACCTTGACAATACCCGATACACATTTCCATCCACCACTGCATAGGGTAATTGAAATGCAAAAGATGCGATGGCGGCAGCGGTATACGGACCAATACCCTTCAGTGTTAAAAGTGTTTCATAAGTATTGGGGAATTTTCCAGCATATTCTGATACGATTTTTCTTGCGGTGGCTAATAAATTTTTACAGCGGTTATAGTAGCCTAACCCTTCCCAAAGTTTAAAAACATCCCCATCCTTTGCGTTGGCCAGGTCTTGTATTTTGGGATAATTTTTTAGGAATCGTTCATAATAAACCCAACCCTGCTCTACCCGAGTTTGTTGTAGAATGATTTCGCTTAGCCAGATTTTATAGGGGTCGTTGATCCCTTTCCAGGGCATTTGACGGGTGTTTTCGTTCAAATGCCAATTCATAAGCATACGGGTAAACTGGAGTTCCATGGCCTTGAAAATAGGAATATTTGACATTTCACCAATTTCTTATATCTAAAATTTGGATGAAACCTCATTTACCACTACTAAATCCGAGTTAAACCATTTATCAATCAATTAGTAACGCCTATAATATTTAAGCTATCTTTCTTGCATATACGAAAAATTTTATCGAATTTTAGTTCTCAACTCCCACAAAAACACAAGCTTATGCGTAAATCAGATCTCATCAATCAGATTTCAGATAAAACAGGAATCCCTAAAGTGGACGTTCTGGTAACCCTTGAAACTATGTTTAAAGAGGTGAAAGAGAGTCTATCAAACGGACAGAATATTTATATCCGTGGCTTTGGCAGCTTTATCACCAAGAAAAGAGCCGCAAAAATTGGTAGAAATATCAAGAAAAACATCGCAGTTGAGATTCCTGAACATTTTATTCCTGCTTTTAAGCCAGCAAAAGAATTTGTTGCAGAAGTAAAAACCAAGCGTAAGTCTGGGTAACTTCGCACAAAATTAGTTTGTGAAAAAACAGCAATGGATCATAGTATTAGTCGGACTAATACTAGTAGTAGTTATATATATAGGCGGCAAAACTGCTGCACCAAAATCTGATAGCCCTGCCGCGGCAACTCCTCAATCTACTGGTGCTCAACCAGTTACAACAGAAATTTTACTAACAAAAGCCAAACAACGTTTAACGCCTGAGCAAATCAGTCGCTTGGCTTCTATTGAAAGTTCCGTAAAAAGAGGGGATGTAAAAGACCAGCAATTACACGTTTATCATCAGTTGGCTAAGTTTTGGTCGGACTCTGCAAAGATGTTCGAACCCTTCGCTTATTATACTTCTGAAGCAGCGAAGTTGGAAAATTCTGAAAAAAGCCTCACCTTTGCCGCCCATCTGTTTTTGGACAACCTATTAACGGAGGGCGATCCTGCCATGCAACACTGGCTGGGGGAGAATGCAAAAGTTCTTTTAGATAAAGCTTTGGTGATCAATCCAGCGAACGATTCTTCGAAAATTGGTTTGGGTATCTGTTACATGTTTGGAAATATTTCTGACAACCCGATGCAGGGTATTTTAGAAGTAAGAAAAGTGGTACAGGAACATCCAGAAAACCTATACGGACAAATGGTTTTAGGATTAGGAGGAAAGAAAAGTGGACAATATGATAAAGCCATCGAGCGATTCAAAATAGTATTGAATAAAGAACCAGAAAATCTGGAAGCAATATTTAATATCGCTGAAACATTTGAATTGAAAGGTGATAAACCAAATGCTGTTATTTGGTATCAAAAAGCCAGAGACATCATAAAAGTACCGGATGCAAAAATTGCGCTTGATAAACGCATAAAGGAATTGAAGAACTAACATTTTATTTTTTAACTATATAAAATTACTTGGGTATGCCTTGTGGTAAGAAGAGAAAGCGTCATAAGATTGCGACGCACAAAAGAAAAAAACGTCTAAGAAAGAATCGTCATAAGAAAAAGAACAAATAGTTCTTCGACTAACATGATAGAATCCCCGTTCCGATTATTCAGGACGGGGATTTAACTCTTATCTGAATTTAGCCACTCACCTTTCCTACGCTGCAACTTTACCTTTTCCTTCCTTTCTGGTGGCCGTAATACAGATATTGATGCGAGGATGTATGCCCTATAATGGGTAAGTAATTGTGTATCTAAAAGTTGCGCTTTGTGAACAAAGAATTAATTATTAATGTAGCCCCAACAGGCGTTGAAATCGCTTTGCTGGAAGATAAAAAATTAGTGGAACTGCATAACGAAAAGGCAGACGCTAGCTTCGCAGTAGGTGATTTATATCTAGGCAAGGTGAAGAAACTCATCCCTGGATTGAACGCTGCATTCGTGGATGTTGGGTTTGAGAAAGATGCATTTTTGCATTATACAGATTTGAGTCCGTATGCCCGCTCTATTATCAAATTCACGCAGCTCGCGATGAACGATAAAGAAGAGAATGGATTTGATTTCGGTAAGTTTCAATCTGAACCAGAAATTTTAAAGACAGGAAAGATCAATGAAGTTTTAAATGGCAAGCCCAATGTATTGGTTCAAATTTTAAAAGAACCGATTGCAGCAAAGGGCCCACGTTTAAGCTGTGAATTATCATTACCAGGAAGATTTGTAGTAGTAACTCCATTCAACGAAATAGTTGCCGTATCTAAAAAGATCCACTCATCTGAAGAGAGAAAGCGTTTACACAAAATTGTGGAAGCGATTCGTCCTAAGAATTTTGGTGTGATTGTGCGTACTGCAGCAGAAGGTAAAACAACTGCTGAACTGCATCAAGACATGTTGAGTTTGGTAGCCATTTGGAATACCATTCAAACGAATTTGAAAGGTTCTGTTGCTCCTAGTAAAATCATGAGCGAGCAGAATAAAACTACAAGTATTCTACGCGATCTATTGAGCGAAGATTTCAATCGCATCGTGATCAACGATAAAAATATTTTTACTGATACCAAGGCTTATATCCAACGCATTGCAGCGGATAAGGCTGATATCGTTACTATGTATAGTCATACCGGATCGATCTTCGATCATTATGGTATTACTAAGCAAGTAAAATCTGCTTTTGGTAAAACAGTAAACCTTCCAAGTGGTGCTTATCTGATCATTGAACATACTGAGGCATTGCACGTAATCGACGTAAACAGCGGTTATAAGAGCATCAGCAACAATCAAGAGGAGAATGCACTAGAAACAAATTTAGAGGCAGCAGAAGAGATCGCAAGGCAATTAAGGCTAAGAGATATTGGTGGCATTATTGTGATCGATTTTATCGACATGAAATTGCCTGATAATAAAAGGAAGTTGCAAGAAGCCATGGAAGGTTTTATGAAAACCGATCGTGCGCGTCACTCTCTTTTACCGATTTCAAAATTTGGATTGTTACAAGTTACCAGGCAGCGCATGCGCCCTGAAATGAATATCAATACTTCGGAGGTTTGTCCGGCTTGTAATGGTACAGGAAAAATTACTTCTACATTGATTTTGGAAGATGAGATCGAAAAGCGTTTAAACTATTTAGTATCGCACGCGCATAATTCTTTGACCTTAGCTGTGCATCCAATTGTATATTCTCACCTGACCAAAGGATGGTTTAATCCAATTATTAGGCAGTGGAAACGCAAGTACAAAATGAATTTAAAGGTACAAGCCAATACCAATTATCATATCATCGAATTCCGTTTCTTCAATGAACACGATGAAGAGATCAAATTTTAATTTTCAAAAAAATATTCGCTTTAGGGCATAAAAAAAGAGACAGTTATTAGCTGTCTCTTTTTTTATTATTTGGTAAAAGCCACAGAAGTAGCTTTTACCAAATTACTATGTTTAATAGTTAGGATTCTTAGTAGGAGCACTTCCTGTAGCAGCTGGATTCTTTTCAGTTTCGTCACCTGGAACATCCCAGTAGTCCATAAAGTTGTAGTTGATCTTTGCATTGGTATACAAGATCTTGTTGAAGATTATTGTAGCACCATAACGGCCACCACCTACAGCTGTGCTATAAGTCCATCCCCATCTACGAGAATCGTAGTAAGAAAGGCCTCTAAAAGCAAGAGCAGCATATCTTTCGTTAGTCAACTCAGTTAATGCCTGAGCAGTAGTTAAAGAGGTACCTGTAAGAGGAGCAACAGCAGCACCTTGAGCAGTTCTCACTGCATCGATCTGTGCTAAACCAGCAGGAATATTTCCAGATCTGATATTTGCTTCAGCCAACATTAGTTGGTTCTCTTCGTAAGTTGGTCCGATATAAACTTCCAAACCACCAATTGCACGAGATCCTAAGATTGGAATACCGCTTAAACCAGCAGTAACTCCATCTAATAAACTCCAACGAGTAGTGTTGGTATTTGCATCACCGTAGAAAGTACCATTTGCTTGTGTGAAGTTAGCTAAACGCTTATCTCCTGTTTTGTATGCTTGTATTAAACGCTCAGACACTTTATAAGTAGTGTTCTGGTTGTTGCTTGCACAAATTGCAGCAACAGTTCCACCATTAGGTGAGAAGAATGAATTAGCAGCACTTGTTCTAGCTGTAAATACATTCGCACCTTTCTGAACACCTGCATTACAATAAGTGATCACAGCAGACCAATCAGCAGCAGACATTGCAGGAATAGAAGCCTTGCTGATTGTTGCAGCAGGGTTGCCATTTACAAATGGAGCCAAGTGGTTAAACAAAATGTTACGCGCTAACAGAGTATTGATGGAAGCTTGCCATTCTGCATTAGAAGGAGGATTACCCAAACCAACTTTACATTGTGTTGGAATGATCTGTCCGATCATAGAAGCATAATCACCTTGATTGCTGATCGCTTTCAAAGTAGTTAATGCAAGGTTCAATTGCTTATTTGATTCAGCAATGATGGCAGACTGAGGAACATAAGTGCTTACGATAGTATTTGAATGATCAACGATCAAACCAGAATAGTACAATGTACCGATCTGAGCATAAGCAAATCCTTTCCACCAATAAGCCCAAGCTTTAACAGTATTTGCTTTATCAGCACTTAAAGTAATAGTACCTAAGTTTTCTAAGGTAGTGTTACAAGAGTTGATCAAAGCATACATATTCAACCACTCGTAGTACAAAGCGTTATTACCTTGACCAGTAGAAGCTGCATTGTTAAAGCTTCTGATGATTGAAGTTGCTTGAGGTGCAGTGTTTGTAAAAGTTGTTGTTCCTGGATTTGCAGGATCAGCAATAAAACTATCTGGAACACCCATGGTTGTAGTCTGGTTATTAGAACCCTGACCACCACCAACAACGTCACCCATTAATTCATGGTAACCCCATGGTAAAGAGAAATAACTATCTCCCAACCAACCATCACCATAAGCAAATCCGTTATAATAAACACTACCTTTTGCATAAGCAGCGATACCAGTTTCGTTTGTAACGTTTCCTCCAAACGTCGGATCATTTGGATCATTCACATCCAACTGCTTTTTACACGCAGTGGTTGCCATTACCGTAATTAAAAAACAAAGAAAATAGGCTCTATGTTTTTTATTAAAATGTATTTTTTTCATTAGAACTAAATTGAAGATTAATAAATTAGAAGCCCAAATTCAAAGTAACTTGATAAGATTTCATATTAGGAATGGTACTATGGTCAATACCTCTATCAAATGCTGAGTTTGAAGCACCTGAACTAATTTCAGGATCAAAACCAGGATATTTTGTAAAGGTTAACAAGTTTCTTCCGCTAAATACTAATTGGCATTTTTTCAACCAAGCCTGTTTAACATAACCTGCTAAATCAATACCTAGAGAAATATTTCTCAATCTTACAAAAGAGGCATCATAATAGAAATAATCTTTTGTTACGTTGTTACCCACACCTTTTGCTGTATTACCCAATGCATAGTATGCAGAAGCATAGTAAGCAGTGTAGGCAGCAGTTGTTCCACCAATTGTTACTGGTTTAGCAAAATCACTACTAATACCATCACGATACATCCACTCATTGGTTTGGTTATACAAGTGTGAACCATTGATCCAATCGAATTGGAACCCAAAAGTGATAAAGTTTTTGTATGTGAAATTGTTGATGAAAGAAGAAGTCAAAGTTGGGTTAGGATCGCCTAAAGAAGAAGCTTCATCAGAGAAGTAAATCGCTCTAGTTGTAGTGTTCACTACTCTACCATTTACGATTTCATAAGCAGATTGACTTGCTTTAGGGATAAACGGCGTAACACCATCAGCTCTCAACTGATCAACAGCTGTTATAGCATGGTATCCATAGATCTCACCAATTTTTCTTCCTGCAGCCAAAATTAGACCAGAAGAACCAGCGCTAGAAGTTAATGGAATATCTCCACCAGCTACTGCATCAATAAGTGATGTTTGGTGACTGAAGTTAGTTGTCAGATCCCACTGGAAATTCTTAGAAGAATATACAGGAAGATTGATACTTAATTGCCATCCTTTAGAAGACAATGCAATGGCATTAGTTAAGATACTAGATGCACCAGTTGAAGGTGGTACGTTCTGATAGTAGATTGCGTTATCAGTATGTCTTGACCAATATGTGAAAGATGCAGTTGCAGTTCTGAACCAGCTGCTCTTATTGATATTGAAACTTAAGTCAGTACCAATTTCAGTTTCTGCAGAAACTTCCACACCTAAGTCTGGATTCTTCTGAGCTGAACGGTTAGCATAACCAAGATCAGTTCCAACTGGACTAGGAATCAAAGAAGCATATCTGTCGAAAGGACCAGGCTGAATACCTGCCTGACCGTATGCTGCTCTCAATTTGAAACCAGGAACAACACTTGTCATCTTATCCCAGAATTTAAATGCATCAACATTCAAATAACCGTTATAGTGAGGGAAAGTAAATGGTTTAGAACCTGCACCGAATGCAGAGGAATAGTCAGTTCTGAAACCTGCAGTAACACCACCATAGTTTCCGATATCAAATTTTTGATTCACTAAATAACCATAGGTAACAAATGGTTCCACATAATCAGAAATGATAAACTGTAATTGTGTTGCATTCATATTGAATGGCGGAGTCAATGGTAGAGAATATCCACGAGTATCATACTCTGAATATTTATTCTTTCTAAAATCGTAACCAACTTGTGTTGAAGATTGAATTGGTAATTTCAAATTGAAATCTCTTTGGAAATCCAAATTGATAAACGCATTTGCTTGAAAGTTCTGTTTAGTATTTGAGTACTGGTAGTTTACTAACTCTCCAGTATTATCATCACCATTGTAAGCAGAAGCCCATGAACTATAGTAGTTTGAGCTAGCATTCAATGACTGATTGTAATAGGTCCACAAATCATTTTCATTCCTATAGTTAATACCATATTTAGCATTCAAGGTTAAGATTTTGTTCACCTTGTAGTTCGCATCTAAATTTTGGTTAACAGTATATTGCTTGCTATCACCCTGAGTATAATCCAATTGGTAGTATGGGTTATATGCGTTTACTGAAACGAAGCTCGCTTTTTGGTAAGCACCGTAGTGACCACCAACGATTGTGTCAGTTAAACTTAAGAATGGAGAAGTGTTCAAGAAACCGTAAACAGTTCCAACACCTGCATTGCTATTACCATAACCAAAACCTTGTCCACCTGGAGCTCCAAGACCTGGATGCATGGTGTTATGAACGTATGCAATGCTAGTAATTGAACGCAAAGTAAATCCTTTGAACAATTCAACACCAATATTTGCTGTTACGTTGGTTCTATCTAAATAACCATTCTCTTTTAAGAAAGGAGAAGTACTGTGGTTATTAGCAAATGATAAACTGAAGTCCATTTTATCACTACCACCACTTACGTTAAGTGAGTTGTTGATAGAAGAAGAACCAGTTAATACTTGCGCAAAATGATCAACGAATTGTAAGTTGCCTTTATAAGGCTGATCACTGATATTACGTGGATCCAAAATACCATAACGGGTATAGTTAGCACCTTGCCCAGGAACACCAGGGTTTGTTCCAATGTTAGTACCATAACGGTAAGCCAAAGAACCAGAACCTAAGATACCACCAACATTTGGATCAGGTTTCAAAGCCTGTCCAGCAGCAAAACCACCAGAAGCATTTTGAGAAATCATATTTCCACTTGCATCAGTTAAGTAAGGGTGCAATGATGATTTACCAAAATTTCCAGCATTGATGAAAGAGTTAGAAGCGTATCCAGAAGATACATTAATGTTAATCTTTCCTTTCACACCTTTTTTGCTGAAGATTTGAATAACTCCATTCGCACCTTGCGCTCCATAGATACTAGAAGCAGCCGCACCTTGTACTACCTCAACACGCTCAACCTGAGTAAGATCAAGAGTAGTTAAGTTAGAGAAAGGAATCTCAGCACCATCTAACAAAATCAACGGACGAGTACCACCTTGTACGGTGTTGATACCTCTAAGTACGATATTAACTTGGTCACCCGGGTTACCAGATACAGATGAAATCTGTGCACCTGGAATTTTACCGATCAACGCTTGGTCAATACCGGCAGCTGGAGTAACTGGTAATTTACTACCACTGATTGACTCAACTGCGATACCCAGTTTCTTTTTTGAAGTTGCAACTCCAGAACCAGTTACAACTACTTCACTCAAGGCCTTAACATCAGGTGCTAAGGTAATTGCCAAGTTTGAAGAAGAAGCAGCAACGGTTTTATTTTCAAAACCTAAAGCCGAAATAACCAGACTAGCGCCAGTTTTCACTTTTAGAGAAAAAGATCCATCTACTCCGGCACTTGTACCGTTTCTTGTTCCTTTCTCTACAACAGATGCTCCATTTACAGGAGAACCTTTGTCATCAACAACCTTACCGGTCACTGTGGAACTCTGTGCTAAGCCGACCATAATGGTCATCGCAAAAGCACAAAAGCTCATTAGCATTTTTTTTCTCATGTTGTTTTTTTTGGGTTTGTTAACCTTTTGTCAATTGTTTTGACCGCCCAAGTAACGAAAAAGCTGCTCATCCACAAGACAGTTGTTTCCATTTTAATGGTTTTTTAATTTTTTTAGTAACAATATTCTGTTTAATTCTAATATTGTTTAATGATTTGATTATCAACCCTATCAATTTATTCATATATAAAATTGTTCGATGTATTCCTCATGCTTGCTTTTTACCAAATATTCCGTGTGATTTTATTGCTATTATTTCGGCCTTAATTAATTCATATAATATTTAATTATTATTTTAATAATATTTTGACTTTTATTAGATTGTAGAATTATTTTAATGATTTTATCAATATAACTATTTTTTGTAATTTTTTATTTACGCTTATTTTCAGCTTTAGTCAAAATTTTACAATTATTTAAAGCAGCATTATTTTCTTCAAAACCCAAAAAATAATTTTGCCATCTGCCCCATTATTGTAATTTAGTGGAAGAATTTAATGGGTTAGTAAGTAAGGAGGGTCAGCAGCAATGTTGACCCTTTTACATTTAAAAAGCTCCTAAATAAAACCTTTTTACTCCTACGTTATTGAAGCCGTTTCTTTCTGACTTTTACAAGACGCTCCACTTATCTTTACAGTAATGAGTAAGATTAAAAAAGCATTTTTTTGTAGTAATTGTGGATATGAATCTGCGAAATGGATTGGTAAATGCCCCGCATGTTCTGAGTGGAATACTTTTGTAGAAGAAATTATCGACAAAGGATCTGATAAAGAAGAGAACTGGAATGCCTATCATTCTGAAAAAAGAGTTGCAAAAATAATCGCCCTCAACGAAATAGTTTCAAAAGAAGAAAGAAGGATCAATAGTAATGATACCGAACTCAATCGTGTTCTTGGTGGTGGTATTGTTCAAGGTAGCATCGTTCTTGTTGCTGGTGAACCTGGAATTGGTAAAAGCACTTTGTTCCTCCAAATTGGTTTAATGATGAACCAACTCACTGTTTTATACATCTCTGGAGAAGAAAGCGAACAACAAATAAAAATGAGGGCCGACCGTTTGAAGATCTCGAACGAAAATTTTTATTTGCTCACAGAAACATCCACCCAAACCATTTTTCAAGAAATAAAAAAACTGAAACCACAATTAGTAATTGTTGACTCTGTTCAAACACTGCAATCAAACCTCATCGATTCATCTGCTGGTTCAGTTTCACAGATCAGAGAATGCGCTGGCGAATTTCAACGATTTGCAAAAGAAACAGGTACACCCGTTTTTTTAATCGGACATATTACCAAAGATGGTGCTATTGCCGGACCAAAAGTATTAGAGCATTTAGTAGATACTGTGTTACAATTTGAAGGTGATCGTCATTATGCCTATCGCATATTAAGAACACAGAAAAATAGATTTGGTAGCACTTCAGAATTAGGGATCTATGAAATGACTGGCGAAGGAATGCGCATCGTTTCTAATCCTTCTGAAATTTTAATCGCACAAAGAGAAGAACAATTAAGTGGTAGTGCCATTGCTGCAACTTTAGAAGGTATTCGTCCATTACTCATAGAGGTTCAAGCCCTTGTTACACAAAGCGTTTACGGCACACCGCAACGTACCGTAACAGGATTTGATCTGAGAAGATTACAATTGTTATTGGCAGTTCTTGAAAAAAGAGGTGGCTTTCAATTTGGTACAAAAGATGTATTCGTAAATATTGCAGGTGGCATAAAAATTGAAGACCCTTCTATTGATCTTGCAGTAATCTGTGCGTTGCTTTCTTCATACGAAGATGTACCACTTCCAAATCATATTTGTTTTGCTGGTGAAGTTGGTTTGAATGGAGAAATAAGAGCAGTTAATCGGATCGAACAAAGAATTGCTGAAGCTGAAAAATTAGGCTTCGAAAAAATCATCGTCTCTAAATACAACAAAAAAAGTTTTGATCCCAAGAACTATCAAATACAAGTAATTGCTTTATCAAAAGTTGATGAAGTATACCAACAATTATTTTAGTTGCTTGCAATTGATCAAATCACTTGATACATTCGTAGATGCTTTTGCATGTACAAAATACCATACATGATTTTTCCAGACTGCTATTCCCCCACTATTGCCTTGGCTGTGGTAACGATTTAAAAGATCGTACTGCTGTTCTTTGCTATCATTGTCAAACAGAACTTCCTTTCACAAACTTTTTTTCGATCCCTAACAACCCAGTTGAAAAATCTTTTTACGGCCGACTTCATTTGCAAGCTGCTGCAGCTGCCTTTTACTTCACGAAAGATTCTTTAATGCAGTTACTCATCGCTGAATTGAAATACAAACAAAATATTTCAGTGGGTTACTATTTAGGTAGAATGATGGGGCATCAGTTGATGCATTCAGAAAGATTTCAAACAATTGACTGTATTATTCCGATGCCGCTTCATCCAAAAAAATTAAGATCAAGAGGATACAACCAAGCAAGCATCATTGCAAAAGGAATTCAATCAGTATGGAATAAACCGATTTATGAAAATGTAATTTCTCGAACTATTTTTTCAATTAGTCAGACTACACAAGATCGATTACACAGATGGGAAAATATGCAGGGCATTTTTACCAGCAATAATCCTTCAGAAATACAGGAAAAACACCTGCTTTTAGTAGATGATGTTACTACAACAGGAGCAAGCTTGGAAGCCCTTGGATTGGCACTCCAAACCCTAGAATCTGTAAAATTGAGCGTTGCTACTGCCGCATATACCGTCTGAATCGATTAATTTTTACCTTTTTCGAAAGCCTTTTATCATAATTTAAGCAACCATTTCTGGCATAAGTCGTTACTTGTATCAAAATCACAAACATGAAATTTTTTCTAAGTATTGCAGTTATTGCCATTATGAGCGCTTTTACATTAAAAAGCGGCACCCCCACCATCCATAGCTTTAAAGTAAAAGGAATTGACGGTGGCACCATTGATTTCTCCAAATTCAAGGGTAAAAAGATCTTAGTAGTAAATACCGCATCAAAATGTGGTTATACGCCTCAATATGAAGCTTTGCAAAAAGTAGCTGATCTGTATAAAGACAAACTGGTGATCGTAGGATTCCCAGCCAATAACTTTGGTGCCCAAGAACCTGGTACCGACGGCGAGATCGTAGAATTCTGTAAAAAGAACTACGGTGTTACTTTTCCATTGGCTAGCAAAGTGAGCGTAAAAGGCGATGATACTGCACCAATCTACAAATGGCTTACCAGCAAAATAGAGAACGGTGTGTTAGACGCAACCATTAGCTGGAACTTCAACAAATTCTTATTAGACGAAAACGGTAAAATGATCGCTTACTTCCCTAGCAAGGTTACTCCTGATAACGAAGAGATCACCAAATACCTGAAATAAATTTCCATATCATACCCCACTGTATAAAAGAAGTTGTCTGAACCAGACAGCTTCTTTTGTTTTGTACCTGATTCGAGTTTAGTTTTGATCAGCAAAAGAAGCCTGTAGATGTTATTTAGTGATGTAATTGGTCAGCACAACGTAAAACAACACCTCTCTGAAATGGTGGAGCAGAACAGGCTGAGCCATGCTTTGCTTTTTCTGGGTAAAGAAGGAAGTGGCGCACTTCCCCTAGCCCTGGCTTTTGCGCAATATGTTGTTAGTCTACCTACACCCGCCCCAATAGTCGAAGACCTTTTTGGAGGAATGACGGCACTCGAACCCAAACCTGCTTTTATTAGTCCGGATAATATCGCTTCCGAACCCCCTTTTCAAAGGGCGGAACAATTGTTGCATCCCGATTTACATTTTACCTATCCGGTGATTCCAAAAAAATCGGGCGACAAACCCGTGAGCTCCGACTATATCAGTGAATGGCGTGAGTTCATCAAATTGTACCCCTACGGAAATGTCTATGATTGGCTGCAGTTCATTGGTGCTGAAAATAAGCAGGGTAATATCACTTCTGATGAATGCAATCAGATCATCCATAAGCTTAGCCTCAAAAGCTTTGAAAGCAATTATAAGGTATTGGTTCTTTGGATGCCCGAATACCTGAGAAAGGAAGGAAACATCCTGCTCAAATTGATCGAAGAACCTCCCCCTAATACCCTTTTCATACTCGTTGCAGAAAGCGAAGAACAGATCCTGCCTACCATTTTGAGTCGCTGCCAGCTGGTTAAAATCCCAGCTCTGGAAGATTCAGAAATAGAAGCAGCACTCGTTCAAAGAGCCAAAGCTAGTCCCGATACTGCCGCACAAATTGCTGCCATCAGCAGTGGCAACTATCGTGAAGCACTCCAATTACTACAAAATGCCGATGAAGACTGGCAAAGCCTTTTGCGTGAATGGCTCAATGCTACACTCAAAGGAGGCCCGGTTGCACAGGTTAAATTTGTAGAAGAAGTAGCCAAGCTTGGTCGGGAAAAACAAAAACAGTTTTTGCGCTATTTCAACCATTTATTGGGTCAAAGCATCCGTATTAAAATATTAGGACCTGAATTTGCCCAGCTTCCCGAAAAAGAAAAGGACTTTGCTGTTAGGCTCAATAAAATTGCCTCAGTTAGTCAGCAACAAGCCATTATTGAAGAACTAGATCGTTCTTCCTACTATATCGAGCGTAATGCCAATGCTAAAATGCTATTTCAGGCACTTACCATTAAACTCTATCATATCATTCAGAACAAAACCCTATTTTTGATGAGTTAGTTTTGGCCCCTTGGGCCTTATTAACTGTGAAAATTGATTTGTGTGGGCTTGCAGAAAGAATTTCTTTTATTATTACCTCTATTATTTTTTAGAATATGGGATGTGGATCATGTGGAACAGGCACCCCAAATGGGTGTAAGAGTAACGGTGGATGCAGCACAGGTGGCTGTAATCGATTAAATGTACACGATTGGTTGATCAATCTTCCTTTCAGCGATCCTGAAAGTAACTGCAAGATTGTGGAAGTAAGCTTCAAACAAGGTAGTCGCAAAGAATTTTATCGCAATACCACTTCACAATATTTCGACAAAGGCGATTATGTAACTGTTGAAGGCGTTGGTGGTTACGACGTTGGAGAAGTAAGCTGCACTGGCGAGATCGTGCGAATTCAAATGAAGAAAAAAGGCGTGGATGAATTCAGCGCTGAAACTAAAAAGATTTTACGTCGCAGCTCCGAGCGTGATATTGAAACATTTCATATCAGCAAGAGTCGCGAACAGGATATACTGGCTCGCAGCCGTGCCATTGCCCGCGACCTTAAGTTGCAGATGAAACTGTCGGAGATCGAAATTCAAGCCGATGGTAAAAAAGGAACTTTCTTTTATACCGCAGATGACCGTGTTGACTTCCGCGAAATGATCAAATTATTTGCAGGCGATTTCAAACTCAAAGTTGAAATGCGTCAGATCGGAATTCGTCAGGAAGCTGCTAAAGTGGGTGGTATTGGAAGTTGTGGTCGTGAACTCTGCTGCAGTACTTGGCTCAACGATTTCAAAAGTGTCAACACTACTGCTGCACGTTATCAAAATTTATCGATCAATCAAACCAAATTAAGTGGACAATGTGGTCGCTTAAAATGTTGCTTGAATTACGAGTTAGATACTTATTTAGATGCATTACAACAGTTCCCTGATTATGCAGATAATTTAGATACTTTGATGGGTACCGCACAATTGATCAAGAAGGATATCTTCAAAAATCTGATGTGGTATATCCTTCCAAATAATAACAAACACTATCCACTAACCATTCAACGCGTGAAAGAAATTAAACGCTTGAATCAAGCTGGAACAAAAGTAGACGAACTACAAGCTGTGGAAGTTGTTAGCGGAAAACAAAAAGATGTTGAGCCAGCATTTGTGGATGTAGTTGGACAAATTAGTTTGAAGAGCTTAGAAAGAAATGATAAGCGTCGTCGCGATCAAGAAAGAAGCAACGATCGAAGAAATGATCCTCGTGGACCACAGCAAGGAAACCCTAATCAAAATCGCGGACCACAACAACAGGGAAACCAGCAACGTGATAATCGCGGACCACAACAAAACCGTGGACCACAACAAGGAAATCCTAATCAAAATCGTGGACCTCAACAACAAGGAAATCAGCAACGTGGACCACAACAAAATCGTGGACCACAGCAAGGAAATCCTAATCAAAATCGCGGACCACAACAACAACAAAGAGGACCACAACAACAAAGACCACAAGGTCCGCGTCCTCCACAACAACAAGGACCTCAAAATCCTCCACCACCGAAACCAGAAAACGAATAAATAAAAAAATGCCCCCTCACTTGGGGCATTTTTCTTAGATGCATGGCCCCCAGCTTGAAAGCTGGGGTTAACGTATTTTACTAGGAACATCTTCCTCACTTCTCACTCCTCACTCCTCACTTACTTCTTCCTCCTCTCTTCACTTTTATCTTTTATCTCTTCACATTCTTCTTCCTCCTCTCTTCACTTTTATCTTTTATCTCTTCACTTACTTCTTCCTCCTCTCTTCACTTTTATCTTTTATCTTTTATCTTTTAAAGTTTCTCCATTTCCTTAGAAGTAAACTCCATCAAAGACTTAATGTGTTTCGGAGAAAGATCAAACTTCAATCCTGCTGCTTCATACAATTCAGGCAATGTTTTTGTTCCACCTAAACTTAGTGCAGCAATATAATTTTCTAATGCTTGTTTTGGATTTGTTTGATACTGCATCCACATTCCTATCGCACCTAATTGTGCAATGCCATATTCGATATAATAGAAAGGCACTTCAAACAGGTGTAACTGGCGCTGCCAGCCGATTTCACGGTAGGCTTCTAAACCAGTATAATCGATACTATTGGTTGAAAATTCTTTTAAAATTTCCATCCATGTTGTGGTTCTTTCTTCCATGCTATGATTTGGATTTTCATACACCCAATGCTGGAATTTATCGATGATCGCGATCCATGGGAAAATAGTAATGGTTCTTTCTAACTGATGTTCCTTAGCTCGTGTTAGATCATCTGCTTGATCAAAGAATGCAGTCCAATGATTCATACTAAATAATTCCATCGCCATGCTCGCTACTTCTGCGATCTCCATTGGATATTCTTTGAACGCACTCAATTCTAATTCGTGTGCTAAGAAAGAATGAATAGCATGTCCACCTTCATGCACCATGGTGGTAACATCGCTCATTTGTCCGGCCGCATTCATAAAAATAAATGGTGCACCACTTTCGGTAAGCGGACAATTATAGCCACCTGGAGCTTTACCTTTTCTGCTTTCCAAATCAAAATGTTTTAACTCATTCATCTTCTTCAAACAGTCTGCAAAAAATGGATTCATTTCTGCAAAACAGGTTACAGATTTTTCATACAGATCATTGCCATCTGTAAAAGGTTTTAGTGGTTTGATGCCAGCAGGTTCTGCCTCTGTATCCCAAGGAAATAATGTATCTAAACCAAGTTTGATTTTTTTCTTTGCATATATTTTTTCGATCAGTGGAAGCACATGCAGTTTAACTGCTTCGTGAAATTGAAAGCAATCTTCTTTTGTATAATCGAATCTTCCTAACTCTACAAATTTGTAATCACGATAATTTGCAAATCCTGCGTTCTTTGCAACTTCATCACGCTTTTTGATCAATGTCGAATAGAGGTCGTGCATAGCTTGCTTGTCTTGTAAACGACGCTCTTGAATTTTACGATAGACCTGCTCTCTCAATGATCTGTCTTCACTTTCCAAAAACTTTGCAGCCTGTTGCAAAGTATATTCTTGCCCATTTACTTCAACCGTCATCTTACCCGCAATTGCTCCATATTGTTGCTGCATCACACTCAACTCTGCTTGCAATGGAATATTGGCTTCTCTAAA
>JAPLEO010000004.1 GCA_026391125.1 Bacteroidota bacterium | reverse complement strand
TGAAGTAGTGGTAAATGAACCCTCCATTGTTGCCTTAAACCGCAATAATCCGAAGGAAGTTTTGGCCGTGGGTAAGCGCGCATTGATGATGCACGAAAAAACACACGAAAGTATCCGCACCGTACGTCCATTGAAAGATGGCGTAATTGCAGACTTTAACGCCGCCGAATTAATGATCAGAGAGCTGATCAAAATGATCTACCCAAAAAAACCTTTATTCCCTCCAAGTTGGAGAATGGTGATCTGTATCCCTTCTTCTATCACAGAAGTTGAGAAACGTGCCGTTCGAGATAGTGCTGAACAAGCAGGTGCCAAAGAAGTATACATGATCCACGAACCAATGGCAGCTGCCTTGGGTATTGGAATTGATGTAGAAGAACCTGTTGGAAATATGATCATCGATATCGGTGGTGGTACTACTGGTATCACTGTAATTGCATTAGCGGGTATTGTTTGCGATCAAAGTATTCGTATTGCAGGTGATGAATTTACTGCAGATATCATGGAAGCTTTACGTAGATACCATAGTTTATTGATTGGTGAGCGTACTGCAGAACAAATTAAGATCACAGTAGGTGCCGCAATGAAGGATTTGGATAATCCACCAGATGATATGCCTGTAAACGGACGTGACTTGGTAACAGGTATTCCTAAGCAGATTATGGTGAGCTATCAGGAAATTGCTGAAGCACTCGATAAAAGTATTTTCAAAATCGAAGAAGCTATTTTGAAAGCCTTGGAAACAACGCCTCCAGAATTAGCATCTGATATTTATCGCAGAGGCCTTTACCTAACTGGTGGTGGTGCTTTATTACGCGGTTTAGACAAACGCCTTGCTAATAAGATCAAATTACCAGTACATATCGCAGACGATCCATTGAAAAGTGTGGTTCGCGGTACCGGTTTGGCATTGAAAAATTATCAGCGTTTCCCATTCATTATGAGATAAAACGGGTTGCATACAATTCAGGAAAGATTTTTTCGTTTATCCTGCAATACTAACCCGTATCAAGTAATTGAAAATTTGCTTTGAAAAACATTTTCCTATTTATACAACGCAATTTCACTTTCCTCAGCTTTTTGCTGTTGGAAATTGCTTGTATTGTTTTACTTAGCAATAGCAGCAAAACTCACCAAGTATTTTTCAGCTCCGCATCAAACCAGATCACGGGCAAGTTTGATAAGCAATACAATAACTGGCGCTACTATTTTAGCTTAAAAGAAACCAATGCTCAGTTGGTAGCAGAAAATGCACGACTAAGAAATCTTTTACCAAATAACTTTCAGGCAATTGATGAGAGTAAAAAAATATTGATTGATTCCACAGTTAGAGATAGCCTTGGAAAGATCAGAAAGTTTACGCTCTTCCCTGCCAAAGTAATTGGGAATACCGTTACACTTCAAACCAACTACCTCACTTTAGAAAGAGGTAGCCTGCAGGGAATTAAAAAAGGGATGGCAGTTATTGGCTCTGATGGAATTGTGGGAGTTGTTGTACTCGTTAGTGAAAACAATGCGAGAGTGATGAGTTTATTACACCGTAATAGTCGCGTGAGTGCCATGCTCAAAAAAGACAATATATCTGGAAGCATTGAATGGGATGGAGCAGATCCAAACTTTCTTTTGCTAAAAAATATTCCTAAGAGCGCTAAGGTTGCAAAAGGTGATAGTGTACTTACTAGTACTTATTCTGCCAACTTCCCTTCACATTTATTGATTGGAACGGTAAACAGTGTTGTGGTAGATGCTACCAGCAATTTTTATACACTCAAGATAAAAACAGCAACTAACTTTTTCTCTATTCAATACGTTTACATAGTTGAGAATTTGCGATACGCAGAACAAACAGCGATTGAATCAACACCAGAAAAAAATTAATGAGCGACTTAATAAAAAATATCGTCCGATTTATTTTGTTCATCTTCTTTCAGGTGTTTATCCTGAATGAAGTGCCCCCATTGCATCAATTCATAGTACCATATATTTATTTTCTGTTCATCCTTTGGCTTCCATTTAATATCAACAGATTTTTTTTATTGATTCTTGCATTTGCTTATGGAACCACCCTCGATTATTTTACGGGCATTGGAGGCTTGCATGCTGCACCTTGTGTGTTGATTGCTTATTTACGTCCATTCTTGCTGAACCTTTTGATTCCTCAAGACACAACAGAGAATAGTTATATCGAACCAAGTATTAAGAGTATGGGTTGGGCACCTTATAGTTTGTATGTCGCCATCCTAACATTCCTACACCATTTTTTATTGGTGCTCATCGAATGGTTACAGTTCGGAAACTTCGTATATTTCATAGGAAAAGTGGCTGGAACCACAGCGGTCAGTTTAATGTTGATCTTCATCACTGAAATGTTGTTCTTCCGAAAAGCCAAGTTCCGCACAAACGCTGCATAAACATTTTCTATGTCTGTATTTAATCAAAGCAGAAGCCGAGTAGTACAAATCATTTTCTTGTTGGTTTTTGTGGTGATC
>JAPLEO010000071.1 GCA_026391125.1 Bacteroidota bacterium | reverse complement strand
TTGGTTTGAAACCGTTTTGAAAACTCTATGGCGTTGATTCCTTTAAACATAACTAAAGTATTTAGACACAAAATACTAAATATATTAGCTAATACCAAGCTTTTATTTTATCTTCGAGAATCAAATACCTAATCCTATAAAATTAATTATACACAATACGTAGTTATTATTTTAGCCATCACTTTAACCATTTTCTTATTTGCCTTCTTTATTTTAAGAAGAAAAAAACATGATTTGGAAAAAGTGATTTACAAAAAAGAAAAAATTACGCCTGATAGTATTCGAGAGCTAATGCTAGCAAATGAAAAAATCATAAGTGTAGAAGCTGTTGCAGAATATTATAAAACATCAGACAACCAATTAGGAAGAATTCTTAAAAAATATAATACTACTCCATTAGCGCTACTAAAGGACATCAAAAAAGATATTGTGATGGATATGATCGATAAAGAAATTCCCCTCTCAAAAATTGCCATTCGTGTTGGTTATCGGGAAGCATTTATCAAATCGAATTTTTTAAAACATAGCTCTCATTAATATGGTGGCACCCCAACTGAGGTCCACCCACCATCGATGACCAAATTTTGTCCCATGATCTGTCTCGATGCAGGCGACACTAAAAATAATGCTGCATTCACAATATCATCCGTTGTTGAAGGTCTTCCTGAAGGAGTAATGCGCGACCAAATCTCTAAATAATCAGGATCTTCAATTAATGTACGTTCAGTAAGGGTTGCGCCGGGCACCATGCTGTTGATGTTAATTTGATGCGGACCCAAATCGATCACCAGATTTTTTACCAATTGGTCTAGTCCGGCTTTCGTCATTCCATAAGCCGCTAGAAATGGATGTGCCGCATGACCTGTAACTGAAGAAGTAATTAGAATGCTACCACCATGACCTTGCTTCACCATTTGTTTGGTTGCTGCTTGTGTTAGAAAAAAAGTTCCAAAGAGATTGATCTGTAATAATCGCTGCATCGATGCTGGCTGATACTCTAGGAAATCGCCATAAGTAGTGATGCCAGCATTCGCTAATAAGATATCAAGTTTCCCAAATTTCTCCACGGTAAATGCAACAATCCCTTCAATGATTGCCATATCAGAAATGTCACCACTAAATGCCTCACAAATTCCACCTTCGTCAACAATTTTTTTGCTAGCCGATTGCGCCAATTCAAAGTCAATATCATTTAATACCACTTTAGCTCCATATAATGCAAGCTGACGTGCAATGGCATATCCAATACCTTTTCCGGCACCTGAAATGATGGCTACTTGATTATGAAAAGTTTTGTTTCCCATTGTCTTACTAATTAATGTGAATCGCGCTGAATATCTGAACCGGAACTTCCTTTTAAATAATCAAAGTCTGCTCCCTCCTCTGGTTGCAAAACATGATCCAAGAATTGTTTGGTATAACCCCTAGTATAACCCAGATCGATTGGTACAAAATTCTTTCTCCTTGCAGCAAGGGTTGCATCATCTACATGCAAATGCAAAATCCTTTCAGCCACATTCAGTGTGATGAGATCCCCATTTTGAACAAGCGCCAAATTGCCTCCAATAGCGGCTTCTGGCGATACGTGCAATACAACTGTACCAAAACCAGTACCACTCATTCTTCCATCAGAGATACGAATCATATCGGTAATCCCTTTTTCTAACAGTTTAGGTGGCAAACCCATATTACCAACCTCAGGCATACCAGGATATCCTTTCAAACCCACGTTCTTCATCACCATCACACTATTCTCATCGATTTCTAAATTGGGATCAGCAATTCTTTCTTTATAATCATCGATCGTTTCAAAGACCACTGCTTTACCTGTATGATGCATTAAATGTTTACTGGCTGCAGATGGTTTAATCACGGCACCCTTCTCACATAAATTTCCTTTTAACACCACAATACCAGAAACCTCATTAAATGGTTGCTCCATTTTTGAAATCACATCCGCATCATAACAAGGACTGTCCTTATAATTTTCATTTACTGTTTTCCCATTCGCAGTGATACAATCTTGATTAAGCGTTGGTAATAATTCTTTGATGACTGCTGGAAGTCCACCCGCATAATACAGATCCTCCATAAAATATTTTCCGGAAGGTTGTAGGTTAGTTATAAGAGGGATGTCTTTTGAAAAAGTATCCATGTCCTGCAAATTCAATTCAACGCCTACCCTACCTGCAATAGCTAATAAATGGATCACAAAATTAGTGGAACCACCAATGGCTGCGTTTACACGAATCGCATTTTCAAATGCAGCTCTGGTTAATATATCAGATGGCTTGCGATCTGCTTTTACCATTTGCACGATTTCTCTTCCTGTTAATTGTGCGATCACTTTTCTGGCCGAGTCTGGTGCTGGGATAGCAGCATTTTGTGGCAGTGTTAAACCAAGTGCCTCTACCATACAAGCCATCGTTGATGCGGTTCCCATTACTGCACAGTGCCCATCGCTTCTACACATACCAGATTCTGCTTCCAACATTTCTTGATCAGACATTTTGCCCGACCGATTAGCTTCGCTGAATAACCACAAATCACTTGTACTGATACTTTTTCCTTTATATTTTCCAGTAAGCATTGCACCTCCAGACAAAACAATGGCTGGGATATTTACACTACATGCCCCCATTACTAATGCAGGCGTAGTTTTATCACAACCACATAATAATACAACACCGTCTAAAGGATTCGCTCTAATAGATTCTTCTACATCCACACTTACCTGATTTCTATAAAGCATGGTGGTTGGTTTCATCAATGATTCACCTAATGACATCACTGGAAACTCAACAGGAAATCCACCTGCTTCTAAAATACCACGCTTTACAAACTCTGCCAATTCTCTAAAATGAGAATTGCAAGGTGTTAATTCAGACCAAGTATTACAGATGCCGATGATTGGTTTCCCTTGCAATTCATCTTGCGGGATCCCTTGTTTTTTAAACCAAGAACGATAGATAAAACCATCTTTACCTGAGCGTCCGAACCAATCATCGCTTCTTAATTTTTTCTTACTCATTGCTTATCTGTTAATATAGCTTACAAATTAGTACACTATTTTGCACTTGAAAAATTTGTTTATTTTAAATCAATTATTTCTTTCTCTCCAAATGCCCGCAATTCTATTTTAACATCACCTGCAGCATTCCCATTAGTTTCTGCTTTGAACTGAATGGAATTAGTACCTACCATTATTTTTGGAAGTATTAATTGACCATCAAATGATTTGATCAAATGCCATTGATTGTCGTACAAGGCAATATTATTTCCATTACAATAAAGGATCTGATTTCTTTTTAAGGAAACAGGAATAACCAATGCGTTTTGATTACCCACAGAGATCGAAGGATTATTCAATAGCTCACCTGGTTCGGTTCCGGCTCCTGTACTGATGATAAAACGTATCGATTGTTCTTTCCCTTTATTTTCAAAATTGTAATAAGTGATGGCTGGTTCACCAGGTTGCTTCTTTACAAGGCTATGTTTGAAATAGGCATTGTAAATAGTTGTCAATGCATATTTGTTTTGAGCAATTGAATCTACATGAAACTCCGATTGCAAACTCCGCATTCGTTGCTTTTGATCTTCGTTGAAAGCTTGATTCAACCGGAGCTTTTCCCAGTTTCTGATCAATGAAAAGATCTCCTTATTTTTCCCATGTTGTTGCAGTGTCTCTAAATTCGTGGACAAGCCAAAACCCGCATTATAGCCTGCTCCCAGGGCAAGCATCCATTCAATATCTTCGGGCATGGTTTCCATTTTCAGACTAAACCAACCAAGCATCGATGGCATTAAATTGCGTTTATAAAATTGTTGATTCTTTAAACGCAGTTGCAACTGACTTTCTCTAAATCCAGCATACCATGGTTCACCCCAATTCATTCTGGTATAAATATGCCAGAAAAAATGACCGGGGTTGCTTGCATCATTAATGACTCTGCCTTTTAATTCTGGACTTAAATGATCATACCAGTTTTTGGTAAATAATTGTCGGGCGTATTGACCCATTCCGGTCGACCAACAACCTTCCAATCCATCAAATGAAATTTGCATCAAGCCTGTTTCATTGAATAGGCGAGCAATCGTTGTAGACATTTCTGTTAACAAGGAAGCATCGGTTAGAAATACCTGATAAGCATGATCTATTAATTTGCCAATACTATCACCTGCTGCATGCGAACTGGCCTTGGTTGCAAATGCTCCCCTGGTACATTTTAATAATTTCCAGGGTGCAGATTCAGATACGGAACTGTAGCGAATGATCTCATCTTCTACTACTACTGATCTGAGTGTGTTATTTTGAAATTGATTAAAATATATAGGATCATCAATGGTAATATCTGTTGTTGTTGCATCGATGGATGCAGTTAGTTTTGAAAAACCCACTTTCGCCAATCGCTTATCAGGAATGGGTGTTACATAAGGATCGTTGGTAGTGATAAAATTGGATAAGGTATGAACACCTAATCTTACTCCCTGTGCGTTTGCTTTTAAAGAGGCATCCTTCAAGCTTTTCCAATTATCCGGAAATTCTGTTTTATTCAAATTGAAATGCCCCCAAGATGCAAATGGATCTTCATGATATAAATACCTTAACCCTGCAGCTTTGGTAGCATTGATCGCTTCTTGTAAATTGTTATTGCCAAAACGCATGATGATGTATGACTCTGATGCGTTGGCAGCTGTTTTACCCCAAACACCATCCAGCATGGGATGTGGTAATCCTTCATTGATTTCAATTTCGCCAAGTGTTGCTAAAGCTTCTTTCACAGGAACTCCAAACAAAGCGATCTTAGATCCAATGATCCCGCCATCCTCAAAGGCAGGTGCTTGATAAAATTTGTGCGACCAGTTTTCGACAACTCGGTTGGTATTTCTGTTTCTACAATAGGCTTGCATAACCGAGCCATAGCTAGTGGGTTTTGCAACATCACCTCTGAATAAAAGCTTTATTCGATCTTCTGCTTTGATATCAACAGTATTGCCTGATTCAAAAATATCGTAAGAAGGCTCCACATCACTTTCTGCATTCGGATATCCTCCTAAAGTTTTTACATTTAATGCTTGAATACCAATGGCAAATTCTTTGTCTCGAACAACGCCCACCACTTCCCCAATTGAATCTGCAATACTAGTTGGGAATGGTCCCCAGAGTACTAAATCCAATTTCTCGGCTCCCTTCAACTTTACCAATTCAAAGCTTAGGTATTTGTTATTAGAAATTGTTTTAACCACAGCAATCATTCCAACCGAAGGGTATTGAAAACTGAGTTCTTTTAATTTGCCATTCCATTCGCAACTAGTTGGGGCGATCAATTTTCCCTGATACTTGATACTTAATAATGCACTAGCAGAATCTGCAACCAAGTATTCTTTGTTCTGAGTGAGGTTCTTCATACTCGAAACAACTCCCATTTTATTCAACGCGAATAGCCATTCTTTGGTCTTAAAAACAACCTGTGAATTTGCACTAAAGCCAAACAATAAAATGCTGAATAAAAAAAATAGAACTCCTTTTCTCATAGTAATTAATTGCAATTGTTATTCTAATTTACTCAATCTAGGATTCAATATAACATATAAAATATTTGAATAAAGTCCTTTTCGTCGTTAAAAAAGCCCTTTTGGTCGAATCTTTTTTGATTCTATATTTAAAAATCACCCAAAACATTATATTGGGTTAAAATAAAAGCAAATGATACTACAGCACAGAAAAAAACTCAACATCTTACTTGGTTTAACAATTGCAGGGGCGCTGATTGTGCAATCATTCAATATACAGCAGCCCAAACCAAAAAAACTAGTGAATATTAAAGTATTCCCAGCTACTGCCACTTATCAGGAAGTTGACCATGCAATGGACCAATTTAAAGTTGATTTGGGTGTAAAATGTAATTATTGCCATGCTCCTGAAAAAGATAATCCTAGAAGGAATGACCTGCCAAGTGATGCCAACCCTATCAAGGAAGTGGCTCGTGAAATGATTCGCATGACTAATGAAATGAATCAGAAATATATTGCTACCCTCAAACATAGTGAGTCTGATTCTACTAAAATTCAAATGATCACTTGTAATACTTGCCACCGTGGCGTTCCAAAACCATTTGGCAAACCATTACCAGCGGCTCCTCCACCGCCTCCAGGTCAAGGACCCAACCAAGGCCCTAAACCGTCAGGTACTGTTGGAAAATAGTTTATTTTTGAAGCTCCCATAACCGGGAGCTTTTTTTTCACCCATATCTGAAATCAATCCAATGTTTTTTAAATTGCTAAAAGAGATCCCCCAAATGTTTGCCATTGCAGCCATCATTTGGTTTTTTGTATGGGTCGTTTTTAATAAGAATTCAAAAAAGAAAAACCAAAGCTTCTTTGCAAAACACAGTTCTACTATCGTAGTTGTTGTATTAGCGCTTGTACTTACCATTACCGATATCTGGGTATTTGTATCCTATATCCCAACCCACTATAAAAAGAACCCAACAGAAGTGCCGGCAATTTCTACAAACGAATTATTAAATGATTCTACACATGTTGATACAGTGCATCATAGTATTGCAGAAAACAACAAAAAAGATACTAGTAAGCAAACAAAAGTTACCATTGCTCCAATGGCAGAAAAACTGCTTTTGACCAATAAAGCAAGTATTCGTTTCTATTCAAACGGTTCTGCAGAAGATATTGAAGCAACAAATTCGTCAGTTGCTTGTTCATTTAATGAAACGACTGGCCAATTAAAATTTACTGGGTTAATTCGTAGTTTTGTATTTGAAAATGAAATGATGCAAGAGCATTTTAACGATAAAGACTATATGAATAGCGAAGCTTTTCCGAAAACAAGCTTCAGGGGTACTATTCAAAACATCAAATCGATTGATTTTGCAAAAGATGGAAATACAAAACTAACAGCTGAGGGAGTACTTACCATTCATGGGGTTTCTAAAAATATTACTGCAACAGGTTCCTTGAATCTAACAGGCGGCAAGCCAACATTGAAGAGCATTTTCAAGATCAAAAGGATTGATTTTGGCATTAATACAGATGAGATTGCCGATACATTAGAGATTACTGTTATCTCAGAATTCAAATAAATAGTCTATCATTTCAATAGATCAATAAAAACCAATTTAGCCTAAGGCCAATAAGGATCATTTGTAATATCTTCAGTAAATGAATCTTTCAGGCGAGGAATCTGTAACCCAAAAACTCTTTGGGAATAGGCCCATTTCGTATTTGTTTGACACTTACTATGCCCGACTTTGCTATTTTTCATTTACGCTCATCAATGAAAAGGAAGATTCGAAAGACATTGTACAGGAAGTATTTCTAAAATTGTGGAATGGATCAAATCAATTTGAATCAGAAATTGCAATTAAAAACTTTTTGTATCTCTCCGTTAGGAATGCATGTCTAAATTACCAACGACATGCTTTAATTCAAATAAAATACACGAAAACTCAACCAGAGAACACCGTTGATCCAGGTCATGGATTAGAGAATATCATCAAGGCAGAGTTGATTGCTGAAATTCAAACAGCTATCAATTCACTTCCAGAAGGATGTGGAAATGTACTAAAGCTTGCTTTCTTGGAGGGTTTAAAAAACGATGATATTTCAAAAAAACTGGGTATCTCTATCAATACCGTGAAAACTCAAAAACAAAGGGCACTCAAATTATTGAAGTTGAAATTGAGCGGTATTTCATATTTACTACTAGTGTCTATTCTGCCCTAAAGCGTTCCTTTTAAAAAAATAGTTGAATCCACTTTCACCCACTTTTTTGAATTGGGTGTTATTATTTTATTGTTATCTCATATTATGAAACAACTTGAATCAAATTATCACATTGCATCGCTTATTGCGAAAAATTTACAGGGGGAACTTTCTCTTAAAGAATCAATGCAATTAGAGGAATGGAAGAAAGCCGATTCCAAGAATAGCACTTTGTTTGAGACTTTAAATACTGAAAGTTGGCAGAAAGAAGCTCTCCAACAGTTGGAAACATACAACAAGGAAGAAGGTTGGTCTGAACTAAACCAAAAAATTATTAATACTTCAAACACAGTCCCTGCAAAAAGGATATCCCTCAAAACATGGCTATCAGTTGCTGCGGCGGCATGTTTAATTTTATCAATTGGGCTAGTTTGGATGCAAATTAATAGGACTACAAGTGGTGAAAAAAGAAACTCGTTTTCTAAAAATCCAATCAACATTGCACCTGGTAGCAGAAAAGCAATTTTAACCCAAGCCGATGGTTCAGAAATAGTATTGAATGATTCAGCAAATTATTTATTGAAACAACAAAAAGGTTTGAATGTACAAATTCAAGGGGGTGAAATTAAGTATCAATCTA
This sequence comes from Bacteroidota bacterium, assembly GCA_026391125.1. Taxonomy (GTDB): domain Bacteria; phylum Bacteroidota; class Bacteroidia; order Chitinophagales; family Chitinophagaceae; genus Sediminibacterium. Next base: position 18,740 of record JAPLEO010000071.1, on the reverse strand, counting down.
CCGCTCCTGAAACTGGATTGATTTTTAATAAGGTATCTACACCTAGAGGGGGCGAATATAAACTTGTGCTTGAAGATGGCACAATTGCGTGGTTGAATGCTGCTTCTTCTTTAAAGTATCCAACTGTGTTCAATGGCAAAGAAAGAATAGTTGAACTAACCGGCGAAGGTTATTTTGAAGTGGCACATAATGCGCTTAAACCTTTTAAGGTTCAGCTACCAGGAATTGGAATGGTTGAAGCGATTGGTACGAAATTTAATATCGATGCATATCAAGAAGAAGATAATGTTAAAGCCACATTATTAGAAGGAAAAGTAAGAATAAATTCTACGATCCAATCTTCCTTTTTAACTCCTGGGCAACAGGGTCTATTCCTTTCAAATGGTTTAATCAAATTGAATGAGAATGTTGATATGAATGAAGCCTTTGCTTGGAAAAATGGACAATTCATTTTCAAGAGTTTAACTATCAATCAGATTATGCGCCAGATTAGCCGTTGGTATAATATCGATGTGTCTTACAAAGGAAATATAAGTACTGAAACCTTTTCAGGAATTGTAAGTAGAAATAGTGATCTGTCTGGGGTCTTGAAAGTATTAGAAGAAAGTGGCGTAAAGTTCAAAATAGAGGATAAGAAAATTTTAGTTTATTAATATACCAAATAGCAACAAAATGAGTTCTACTCTTTTAAGTTTACAAAAATTATTTACAAAAGGGATCCCTAGAAATTTGTTGGTGATTAAATTCACCACACTCTTTCTTTTTTTGGGACTACTACAAGTAAGTGCAAGTTCTTATTCTCAGAATGTAACATTGTCTTTGAAAAATGTTGGTTTGCAAGAAGTTTTTACAAACATCAATAAGCAAACAGGATTTCAGTTTTTTTACAAAGATGAATTCTTGAAGAAAGCAGGCAATGTGAGTGTTAATGTAAAGAACATGCCGTTGAGTCAAGCTCTATCAGAATGTTTCAAAAACTTACCTATTACATTTAGCATAGTTGAAAAAACTATTGTACTAAAAGAAACACAAAACAATAACGAGAATAAAGCGAAGTTATTAAACCTCATCATTGATATTGTGCTAAAAGGTACTGTAACAAATGCTGATGGTAGCCCTTTAGAAGGGGTTAGCATTATAGTTAAAGAAAACGGAAAGACTTTTCTAACAGATGCATCCGGAAGCTTCAAAGTTATTGCTGCACCTGGGCAAACGCTAGTTCTAACTTATATAGGTTATAAGACAACAATACATAAAGTTGATCAAACAGCTCAGATCTGGATAACAATGGTTCCCGAAGTAGCGAACCTGAAAGCAGTAGAAATCATGAATACCGGCTACCAACGTATTAGCAAAGAAAGAAGTGCCGGTTCATTTTCAACTGTAACAAATGAGCAAATAAAGTTTAAGTCAGGCAGTATGAACGTTGTGGACAGGATTGAAGGACTAGTTCCAGGGATTGCAGTGAATTACGGCTCTGGAAATGAGAAATTTCTTATTCGCGGCTTGAGCTCTATCCAGGCGTCAAGACAACCATTGATAGTGGTAGATGGAATTCCGCTTTCTGATTTCAACTTAGTAAAAACACTTGTAAATCCAGACGATGTTGAATCAATCAATGTATTGCGTGATGCAACTGCGGCATCTATCTGGGGGTCCTCTGCTGCAAATGGTGTAATCGTTATCGTTACTAAGAAAGGACGTATCAGTAATGAACAGAAAAAAATCAAAGTTCGATTCAACTCTTTTGTTTCATTCAAAGGAAGACCAGATCTTGATTATGCTAAAATGATGAATACCTCTGATTTTATTGCAGCAAGCAAATCAGTTTTTTCTGCAACAAACTTTCCTTGGGCAACTGTTACAAATACCGTAGGTGCAACACCTATCATTCCCCCACACGAACGAATCCAATATGATCTTTCAAGAGGCTTAATATCACAAGCAGCAGCTGATTCTAAATTCGATTCTCTTTCGCAACTCAATAATAGAGGTCAGATTAATGATAATCTAACTCAAGGATCCCTTCTTTCAAATAACAGTTTAACTTTTGATGGTGGTGGTGCATTCCATTCTTATTATGGATCATTAGCCTACACATTAGACAAATCAGATACGAAGACTAATCTTAATCGTTATCAACTGAACTTGAGACAGAATTTTAATTTTTCATCTTCAGTAAAGTTAGATCTGTTGACAAATTTTTCTTACGAAAAAACTTCCAAATTTTTATTAACAAGCCTACCTTTTAATAATAGTAATTACTTGCCTTATGCCATGTTTTCAGATGCTAATGGTAATCCATTATCACAAGCTTATTTGAAACGTCAGGAGGAATTCAGAGCAAGTTCTGAAGCATCAAGTAAAATCAATTTAAATTATATTCCTTTATCTGAATCTGACAAAACTCTTAATGACCAAGTGAATCTTACTTCAAGAATCAATGCAGGGTTAACAGTGAAACTTGCTAAAGGATTAAGTTATGAAGGAAGAGCTCAATTCCAGCATGGGTCATTAGAAAACTATGAATATTATAATCAGGACTCCTATAAAGTCAGAGATGAGCTAGTATTTTTCACAAAAGCGCCAACTGTTGTAGGGGGATCACCTTCTTATTATTTGCCTGCTAAAGGTGGTTTATACACTACTCAGAACAATACTAGTACCAGTTGGACCCTGCGTAACCAGCTGAACTATGATAGAAATTTCAATCAAAAACACCAATTAGATATTATAGCAGGTACTGAAATCAGAACAGACCTATTCAAATCGGTTCAAACTAATAGAAGAGGATATGACTTTCAAACCTTGACCTATTCTTTGTATAATGAAGACTCTTTGGCAACAGTGGGTGTTAGTACTCCTGTCAACTATCTAACTGGAAGAACAACTAACAATCTGTTCACTGCTAAACCTGTTCAATATCTTGAAACAGAGAAAAGATTTTTCTCCGCTTATAGTAATGCAGCGTATACGTTTGACAGAAAGTATACCTTGAATGGTAGCATTAGAATTGACCAATCCAATTTATTTGGTACAAACAAGAGTTTGCAATACAAACCCATCTGGAGCCTTGGTGGTGCGTGGAATATTTCTAGAGAGCACTTTTTTAAGGTTAATCAAATCAACAACTTGAATTTCCGTCTTACTTATGGACTAGCTGGAAATGCACCGAACCCTGGTTTTGCAGGTCCATTTGATATCGTATCTGCAAGTAATGTTGCTTATTTCAGTGGTATGGGAATCGGTTATACCATTCTAGTTCCAAGAAATGACAATATACATTGGGAACGAACTGCTACAACAAATTTTGGAGTTGATTTTTCAATCCTAAATAACCGTATTTCAGGAACAATTGATGTCTATAAAAAATTGACTACCGACCTCTTAGGTTATCAACCTGTTGACCCAACTAGTGGATGGTCTTATGCATACAATAACCTTGGAAATATTGAGAACAATGGTTTCGAATTACAATTGAATACCAACAATATTGTTTCAAAAAATTTCAGATGGAGTACCACATTTACGTTATCCTATAATAAAAACAAAATTACTGCATTGAAAACAGCTAGCCCTGTTACAACAAGCGGAAAAGTAAACGCAACGCTAATTGAAGGATATTCTGCATACAGTCTTTTTGCATACAACTATATGGGATTAGATAAAAATGGTAACCCGTATGCATTCAAATCGAATGGCACAGACACTGCAAAATTGCTGGGTGATTTGACCGTGAATGATGTGGCTTATATGGGTTCTACACAACCACTTTGGTACGGAGGAATCACCAATAACATCAGTTACAAGCAATTCTCTCTATCATTCATGATTGTTTACAATTTAGGGAATGTTATGAGAAGAGATGTGAATCAATTATATACTGGAAGACTCTCAAATAATATTCCTACTTATTTCAATGATAGATGGCAAATATCAGGCGATGAGCTCAAAACTGATGTTCCTAAATATATAGGAAATACTGCACAGAATTCATTGCGATATGTGAATCTATATACACAAGGGAATAGCAATATTGTTAGTGCGTCTTATGCTAAATTGAGAGACTTGACATTGTCTTATCAGATTCCTCCGAAATTAATCGATAAGATTGGATTTGCTGATTTCTCTGTATATGCTCAAGTAAACAATGTCCTATTGTGGAAGAATAACAACTATGACATTGATCCTGAATATTATAATCTTGGAACAGGAGTAAGGTCAAGCATTATGCCAGCCTTCTATACTATTGGTTTCAAAACATCCTTTAAATAATCTCCCATATATTTTTGATATGAAACTTAGCAAAATTAAACTAACCTGTCTATTGACTTTAATTCTAGCATTTTCGGCTTGCCAGAAATTCTTGGATGTGAACCCTAAAGGACTAGATGTTGTTAACTCAACTGAAGAATACAATGGGTTGTTCAACAATACCAATTTGTATACTTTTATTAATGTGCGAAATATCCCAGGTGCACTGGCTGCAATTCTTGGTTATCCAGCCGCTCCGGTCTTAATGTCTGATGATGTATTTTCATCTTCTGCATTCCTTTCTACTCAGCCACTGTATTATCAAAATGCGTATCAATGGAAGGAAGATCTTTTTCTTGCGGATGACGAATCGAGTGAGTGGGGTACTTTTTATTCGCAGAATTATATTTACAATGTCGTAGCGAATGGCGTTATGAATGCTACCACAGGAACCATGTCTGACAAGCCCTTACTACTTGCAGAAGCAAGAGCAAATCGAGCATATATGCACCTGATGGCAGTGAATTATTTTGCAAAACCATATAACCCGGCAACAGCATCAACCGACCTTGGAATACCTATTGTAGTTACAGCAGATGCAGCAGGTAATGCATATAAACGTGCATCCGTACAAGAAGTTTATACTTTTATTATTAATGAATTAAAAGAATCTATTCCTCTTTTGCCTGCACAGACACTTAACCGTGCTAGACTTGCACAGACTGGTGGATATTACCTTTTAGGACAAGCTTATTTTTGGATGGGTGATTACCAAAATGCACTAGCACAATTAAATAATTGTAGAAACAGCCTTACAAACTACACGTTGCCATTGGCTCTTTATAATTACAATACTTCCATGCCAACATGGGTAACAACAGCCCAGCCATGGGTTGGTGCAAATAAATTTCCTGCACAAACTGTTAGCACAGAAAACATCTATTTGAAGCAAATGAGTATCAACTGGGCCACAGCAAGAAATACCTTATACCTAAAACCCTCTATTTATAATTTATTCGTAGCATCTGATCAACGAAAAAAATTCTTCTACAATAACAGTACTACCAATGCAGTTGCAGCACCAGGATTACCAGGTCAGCAAAGGAATGCGCCAACAACGTATAACTGGGGACCAAATTTGGCAGACTTATATTTAATGTTGGCTGAATGTAAAGCAAGAACCAACGATTTAACTGGTGCAAAAGCTGATTTAGTATTGTTTAGAAATTCAAGAATGGCAGCAGTTGATGCAGCAGTTGCCGCAACTTCTCAAGATGCTATAATTAAAGTAGTTCTAGAAGAAAGGTTGAAAGAGTTTGCTGGAACAGGATGGAGATGGTTTGACATGCGAAGGCTTTCGAACGATCCCTACAATAATATAGATCCTACTCATCCTTTAGACGGAAATGTATATTCTTTGAAAACAGATCGTCTTACTATGCGTATTCCTCCAGCTATACTTAATCTAAATCCTGGAATGGTCGATAACCCTTAGTAAAATTTAATATCACAAATTTTATATCACAAATTTTAATTACCTCTTACTAATATCTAATGAAAAGAATAACAGCTTTTATTTTTTACTTTATCCCAATGTTTTCAATTGCACAACAAGGTTTTACTGTGACCATGCACATTAAAGGACTTGGAGAAAATAAAGTAAAAGTAAACTACGTCAAAAGTAATGGCAAATACGGTGTAGATACATTGACTAAACAGTCTGATGATCTTGTTGTTTGGAAAGGCAATTTAGATGAACCCCAGATTATTCAAGTTGCTGTTATGGACAGCACACTTGCTTTAAAAGTTGGAAAAGCAGTCATGATGCCGCCAACCATTTTAATGGTACTGACCAATGCAGAAATTCAAATTGATGCAGATGCTAAAGAATATTATAAGGGAACAGTAAAGAGTAAAAACAGAGATGTTCAATTGTATGAAAAAATTAGACAAGATGACATAGCAGGATTTCTTCAAATTTGGGATTACCAGAAAGAGCAGAACAGGAAGATGGTAATAAAGGATACAGTAGGTAATGGAGAAATTGCCAAAAAGATTGCAGTTTTACGAAAAGCGAATCAGGCTGGAAGAATCAAATTTGTTGATGAACATCCAGAAAGTTTTGCGAGCCTGCTCGTATTGCAATCATTGTTCTTAATCCTACCAATTAACGAAACAGATATTAAGTTCAATTATATTAAAGAAGAGTACCGAAAATCGAAAACTGGAGAAGCCCTTGCACTAAAAATTGAAAGCAATAGGAAAACGGGTTTTGGCAAACCTGTGATTCCATTTGTACAAAAAGGGATTGATGGTAAAGACATTGATATCGCAGCAATGAAGGGCAAAGTGATATTAGTAGATTTTTGGGGTAGCTGGTGTGGACCTTGTAGACAAAGTCACCCGGCATTGAAAAAACTGTATGAGAAATACCATTCAAAGGGATTTGAGATTATCGGAATAGCAAATGAATTAATAGTACGACCCGACAAAAAAGAACAGGATGAATCATGGCGTAAAGCTATTAAGGATGATGGTATCAATTGGTTGCATATACTTTATGACCCCGAGGTGGTGGATCTTGTCAAAAATTTTGACATCAATGGATATCCCACTAAATTCTTGATTGATCAAGATGGAAAATTCGTGATGCGTATTTTAGGCAATTCAGATCAAATTCATAAAGAACTAGAAGCGAAGATTGAATCTTTGTTGAAATAACAACTTATCCTCAAAACTGATTTATGCAAAAGAATTTTTATAATTATGACTTGAGTCATAAATGAAGATATTCGCATATTATACTTTTAGTTATCGGGAACATAAAAACAACCCTAACTATATGAAAAGAGTATTCACCGTTTTGAGCATATTATCGCTTGGGCTGGGATTTTCAGCTTGCAGCAATGATGCTAGTAAAACAGGCACAACAACTGAATCGTCAAGCACAGCTACAGAATCTAAAGGCCAATCTGGCGTACAAGATGATGTATCAGCAAAAAACGTCGTACAAATTGCTGTAGGAAGTAAAGACCACACAACATTGGTTGCCGCAGTTCAAGCTGGGGATCTAGTAAATGCATTGAGCAATGCTGGTCCGTTTACAGTTTTCGCCCCAACAAATGCAGCATTTGCCTTATTACCAGCAGGCACTGTTGAAGGATTATTGAAGCCTGAACAAAAGGAAACCTTAATAGACATTTTACAATATCATGTTTCTGTTGGTGTATTTAAAACAGAAAATATGACTGATGGACAAGTAATCGGACAAGTAAATGGTGGGAATATCACTATTAGCAAAAAAGATGGCAAAATCATGGTAAATGGTATTGCAGAAATTAAAGCCACTATTCCTGCATCAAACGGAGTTATTTATGTAATCGACAAAGTATTATTGCCTCCTGCAGAAAAGAAATAGCATTGATTCCCCCTCACAATAAAAAAAGCATGAAATTATTTCATGCTTTTTTTTGTGTCTTAGTTATGGTTTATTTATGGTCTAAGATCTTTGATTGCAGCACTTCCGATATTTTTATGGCTCTTTGTTTTGCGAGTAAGGCCTTTTCACCTTGAAACAACTCGTCGACTGTGCCCAAAAATAATTGGTTCCATTTTTGGAAATGTAATTGAAGTAAAGGCATTGCTTTATGCAAATGTGTATGAAGATCCATTGGATTCCCTTGATAGGAACCTGTAAATAAAATGGCATTCTCCCAAAAATCACACATCAACGGCATGTGTTTCTCCCAGTTAATTCTAACAACTTCAGTGAACACGGGTCCGAGTGTTTTATCAACTTTTACTTTATCATAAAAACTAGAGACAAGAAGTTCAATGTCTTTTCGACTACTGATATCTTTTTTGCCATTTTTTTTGTTAGTTGCAGTTGCCATTAGAAACAGTTTAATTATAAGTCTTTTGTTTTGAACTTTCTGATCGAAAGCCAAATAGGTATGATTGTCCAACAAACCAATACCGAAAATGAAAGTAATAAGCCAGTTCCTGTTCCAAAAAAGTCTTTGAATACTGCACCCGTATAACCCATTAAAGCAGATATATCCATTTTTAAAAGAATCATTATTCTTGCAAGGTCAAGGGGATTAAACATGCTAACCGCCACCATCAATTTTTCAATGGGATAATCTGAAAATTGAAAAACCAAAAACAATACAAAGCCATCAAATAATAGGGAAAAATATAACCACAATAAAATAGCTATCCCAATGCCTTTGGCCTTGTCTCTTGTCTTAACTGCAGCTAGCATTGCAATTGCTACAAAAATGACCGATAATAAAACTCCGATCACTATCATCATTACACCTGTGACATCTGCTTGATATATCAGAATAGGAATTCCAGCGCCCACTAAAAATGCTAGTACCATGGAAGTTGCAAGTCCAGTAAAAAGACTCATCCAAATGGTTTTTCGTTTAAGCGGCTGACTAACGAGCAACTCAATAAATTCAGCACTATTATACACATAGATGGTAGAAAATACAATACTTACAAGGGGGACGATGATTAAAATAATATTTAATAGTCCCAGTAGTCCTTTTGCAGAATTATCTTCTAAACTAAAAATGCTAAAGGATAGTACCAATAAAAATGCTGTATATGCAAGCATGATTTTATTCCGTAGAATATCAATGATCACGTATTTAATTACTTTTTTCATTTTTACTGTTTAAGCATTACTTGGGCAATGGCCTTGGCTAGTTTGGTTTGACCTGTATCTTCTTTCAACTGTTCGATTGTTTTGTGAAAACAAAGGCAGCCATCTTGCATATAAATGACTTGAGTAACCAAATCGTCAAGTTCACTTAGAATATGAGAAGTAATTAGAATCAGTTTGCCTTTCTTTTTTTCTTCAATGATCTTCTCTTTTAGAATTTCAGACGATAGCGGATCTAAACCGGCAGTGGGTTCATCTAGAATTAATAAATCTGGGTTGAATAAAAAAGCCAAGGCTGCACTAATTTTTTGCCTGGTGCCACCAGAGAGCGTCCGCATTCTTTTGTGCAATAGATTTTTGATTTCGAATCTTTCAATTAAATCTTCATCCAAGTTGTTTTGATTTTTCTCACCTCGGATATCTTGCATCATTTCAAGTACCTGTCCGATGGTCATATTTTCTGGATACCTTCCTGTTTGAGGCATATAGCCAATTTTAGAACGATACTTCCAATCATTTTTGATATTAAATCCATTTACTGTTACGAAGCCACTGTCGCAAACAACCATTCCCAGTATGGTTTTGATAAAAGTTGTTTTACCACTTCCATTAGGGCCAATCAGTGCAATACATTCGCCTTTATTACAGGTCACCGAAAAGTTGTTTAGTGCTTTGAGGCTTCCAAATTGTTTAGAAACATTATTGGCAATAATCATAATCGTAAGGGTTTCATTAGTGGGAATGCATCTTTGAAATTCTCAGGAGTAAGGGATGGTAATATTTTCTCTGTTTTATCAAGTAGCGTCGTTATAAAACTTCTAAAAAGGATCATTGCGGGTGGGTTCTTCTCAATGATGACAGAGTACATACTTACAGGTCTATATGGCACATCTCCGATTCGGTCTCTGTTTAAATCATACCCTTCATATTTATCCCAATAATTACCATTAAAAGTATTCAACACTAAACTTCCATTGGTTGCCATGTCGAAAGTGTTGTTAATGAAATTATTTCCAGTTACGTTAATATCCATGCAACTTGCCTGAATTTTCATAGCCCAACCATTTTTTTCAAAAACGTTTCCCGACATTTTAATTCGACTGGTACCTTCCATATAGATACCTACCGTATTTTTTTTGAATTGGTTATTCTCGATATACCCATCAGAAATTTCTTTTAGTAATATTCCATAAGATCCATCTCCCCAATTTTCTTCGAAATAGTTATGGATCATTTTTACGTCGTGCGAAAACATGACAGATACACCAGCGCCATTGTTTTTAAATATGTTTGCGATATAGGAATCATTACTAGAAAACATAAAATGTAATCCGTAACGAAGATTCTTTTCAGATTCATTTCTCCAAATAATGCTGTTAGTAACAAATTCGAAATAAATTCCATCGCGATGTCCACTTACATAATTCCCAATGATGCGCATACTATCGCTTTTCCAACAGTGTATCCCATTACCACTTTGCTGTTCTTCTGTTTTATTAGCAATCAGTTTGTTTTTTTCGATGGTACAGTTCGTTCCATACTGAGAATAAATTCCAAAAAATGTATTTTCGAGGATATTATTTTTGATCACTACATCTCTACAATTATAAATTTTGATCCCTGCATAATCTTCCATGCTGGAGACACCAGATCGAATGATTTTAAAGCCCTGAACAGAAGTGCCAGATGCTTTAATTGAAATGATTTCATAGGTAAGATCGCCATCTAAAACAGGGTAATCAATCCCAATCAGAGTAAGCCGTTTATTGATCAAGATGTTTTTTTCATGATAATTTCCTTTAGAAATCATCAGTGTATCTCCGCTTACAGCAAATTGTAAAGCCTGTTGTATAGTATGACATTTTTGGGAAGCTCCCACAGGAATGGATTTGGCATTTCCCAAAAAAGAGAGGGAAAGACTCAATATCGTAAGTATGCTATTAATTCTCACTGCTTAAGAATTTCTGCCCAGAGCAAATTGTTTCCAGGAAAATTTTCCTTCATTTTATTAATACTATCAATTTGGTCTGAAGCCACCAAATTGCCTCCCATTGGTCCCCTTAGCGTGTTGCTTTGCAGCATTACCGCTTCTTCAACCTTTAATAACTGGTGTTTGCCAGTAAAATTAGCCATATAGATATTCTGAATTTCTGATAGAGGCAACTCCTTTGTTTTCAAATATGCCAACATGCAATAACTATCGTCGAATTTTAATATCCTTCCCTTCTTAGTTATAATTTCTGCACCAAATCTTTGATCACTGATGGTCATTTTGCAGGTAAAACAATTGTCTGTTCCAAATTTTAAAGGTTCAGGACCTGCATTGCAGGAACCTAACAAACTACTAACTATAAAAGTCAAAATAAAAGGGCCATATTTTGGACGACGATTATTTTTTGATGTCATAATCACGCTGATCAAACCAATCAAACCAACAGAAATAAAAATCCAGCCTCCAATATCAGGTATTGAAAAGGCTCCAAAATTCAACAATTGTTTGAAGCCAATTAAAGGCGGTTGATAAGACATGCCTGGAACAATAATCGCAGCATCAGGGTTTAAGTCATGTCCGTAATTATATTCCCATCTCCAAAAATCAACCATTGATAAAACTGCGAAAGCCATAAAAAGAAAAAAGAAAAAATATAAAAGCTTGGGTCTGGCGAATAAGGCAACTAACAATGCGAAAATTGCAAAAAAACCAACAAAATAAGGCAGCAGGGTAAATTCAATAAAGTCTGCTGCATGCAAGGTTTTCATGCCAATGTAATGATTCAATCCATTAACGATATCTACATTTCCACCTAATTTATTGGCAAATATGAGAAGTGTTAATCCTTCAGGATATTGTGGGGCATCTAATTCAATACGCCACATAGGAACAAATAATACTACTGTAAGAGCTGCAGCACAAATTAGCATCAAAAACCTAACTAGCTTGGGAACTTGTTCCTTTTTCATAAAACATATCTATTTCAATAAACCAAAACCGGAACAGGAATTGGTCCTGTTCCGGTAGGTATTCATTATTTTTTTTCAGCTTTTGTTGCAGTTGCTTCAACTGGAGGCATATTCTTACCGGTACTGAACATCAGTGGGGTATTACTACCTGCTGGTGAAACTCTCAAATAGCCTTGCATTTCTTGGTGTAATGCACTACAGAAATCAGTGCAATAGAATGGAAACATTCCAGCCTTTTCTGCTACCCATTTGAGTGTTTGAGTTTCTCCTGGAATAATCAAAAGCTCAGCATTATTGGCACCTTTAATTGCAAAACCATGCGGTACATCCCAATCTTGTTCAAGATTTGTTACATGGAAATAAACTTCATCCCCTGCTCTGATTCCCTCAATATTATCAGGAGAAAAATGTGATCTGATACAAGTCATATTTATATCAACTCTATTTCCATTTCTAACAACTTTAGTTTCGCCTTCGCCCTTTGAAACAAAAGGATGCGCATTGTCTTCGATCTTAAAGAATTTGACAGAATTGTTTTTAATCACATCAGCACTTACTGCCTGTGCATAGTGTGGTTCACCAATTGTTGGGAAATCAAGAATCAATTGCATTTTATCACCACTAATATCAAATAGTTGTGCACTCTGCGCTAGTTCCGGTCCTGTTGGCAAGTATCTGTCTTTTGTGATCTTATTGTAAGCGATCAAATATTTAGCATTTGGTTTTTTTGTATCACCACCTGGGATACACAAATGACCAACACTATAATAAGTAGGAACACGATCTAGTACTTTCAAATCTTTAATATTCCACTTAACTACTTCAGATGAAACGAACATGGTAGTATAAGCATTTCCTTTACCATCAAATTCTGTATGCAATGGTCCGAGTCCTGGTTTTTTAACTTCACCATATAAAGCTGATTCATATTTTACCACTGGGATACCATCATAATCACCTGCATAGTCCTTTGCAGCAATTGCTTTTTGCAATTTGGTAAAACTAAAAACAGGAATTAATGCAGCTAGTTTACCACTACCCACAATGTATTCTCCAGAAGGATCTACATCGCAACCATGTGGCGACTTAGGGCAAGGTATAAAATAGCATAGGTCTTTAAAATCTTTGGCATCTAAAACAGTTACTTCTGTTTTAATATCAGATGTTGCACTGTGTGTTTTCTCGTTCCATTTATTGTGTGCATATTTTACGGCTTGCTTTCTTCCTTTACCGGCTTTGATATACTCTTCCGCTTTCTTCCAGTTAACAGCCATAATAAAGTCTTTATCACGCTGAGAAGCATTTACTTCTAATAGTGTATTCGCTTGTTCTGTATTATAACAAGAAAAGAAGAACCAACCACTTGAAACACCTTTACCAGTGTGACTCAAATCGAAGTTTACACCAGGGCATTGAATTTGAAATCCGATATCCATATTACCATCTTCTTTACCTACACTAATAAAGCTGATAGTACCTTTAAAATTCTTTTTATAGGAATTAATAGGCACATCACCATTTACATTATCTGGAGGTACGCTGAAACGAGTACCGGCAACAACATACTCTGTATTCTCAGTAATAAACGGAGAAGAGTGGTTTCCAGAACTATTTGGCAATTCAATGATTTCTGCAGTTCTAAAAGTTTTCAAATCAATTCTTGCAACACGTGGGGTATTATTGGCATTACCAAAAACCCAACGTCCATCAATTTCACCGTTTGTTTGTGAAAGTTCTGTGTGGTGCAAATCGTCCCATGGAACAATCCCATGCGAAGTGTTCAACATAGGCTTTGTTTCTTCACTATAACCCCATCCTTTTTCAGGATCCACAGAAAATACTGGAATAACTCTTAACAATCGGCCAGATGGCAACCCATATACACTCATTTGTCCGCTAAATCCACCAGATACAAAATTGTAAAACTGGTCGTATTTACCTGGAGCTACGTATGCTTTTGCAGCAGCATCGGAATTAACTGCATCACCCACGTTTTTAGGCTTGCAAGCGTTAAAGCTAATCGCAATACCGATGCAAGCTGTTGCGAGTAACTTGATGTGACTATTTCTCATGTTTGTTTGTTTTATCTGTATAAATTGAGAGGATTATTATTTTACACCATCATTTTTACGCATAAACTCAAAAAGAGCTCTTGCATCTGCATCAGCTAGATTTTGATTTGGCATTCTTACCAAACATATTTCCAACTGTGCTTGTGCCTTTGGATCTTTATTGAGCATTTCATCTGTATTAGTGATAAAATTCAATATCCAAGGAGCCTGATGTCTACCTGTTACACCCTTCCAACCTGGTCCAACTAGCTTTTCGTCAGTTACCTTGTGACAACTGCCACACTTTACAGCATAAATTTTACTGCCTACTTCAGCCATGGTTGCATCTAGTGCACCAGATATATCAACCGATTTGAATTTACCTTCTCCTCTATTTGGATCATATGAAGGATTACTAGCATCTGAAGTTGTAGTTGCAGATTTTGAAGCCGCCTCATTTGCGCCACTTCCCCCGCAAGCATATAAAAACACCGAGAGTAATCCTAGAATCATCAATTTTTTCATGGTCTATTTGTTTATTTTTTTAATTTATATTGCAAGTGTACAAAGCCCCTCTACCATATTTTATGCGTTGAATCATATGTTTGAAGATTTTTTTAACGCGAAGCGGAAATAGCATACAAACATGATTTATATCATGGTTTAGAATAGCGTATACAGATAGTTTCACATTGAATAATTAAAAAACAGATCTGATGATAATAGATATCAATACTTTATTAGCCTGGGGTGCTACCTACAAAAAGGTTGAAGAAGGGGATATTATTTTTCAGGAAGAGGGCATTTGTTCGTTTTATTACCAACTTGTAAGCGGCAGTGTTCGATGGGCAAACATCAATGAAGAGGGGAAAGAGATTTTACAAGTAATGATAGAACCTGGCGAATGTTTTGGTGAATTACCCTTATTTGATGATGGGGTATATGCGGCAACTACAATTGCAAATGAAGATTCTATATTAATTAGACTTAGCAAAAATACTTTTCAGCAAATGATTCGCGAAAATGTTGCAATACATTTTGCATTTAGCAAACTTCTGGCTGAAAGACTAAGATTCAAATTCATGATTGTTCGTGAATTAGCTAACCATAATCCAGAACATAGTATCAGCAGTCTCTTTAAATATTTTAAAGAGTCGAAGAAAAACATCTGCACTAAATGCAATAAGGTTAAGTTAACCAGGCAACAAATAGCAGACATGACTGGTTTAAGAGTAGAAACCGTAATCAGGGCAATCAGGAACATGCACAAAAATGGTTCTGTTGTAGTTGATAAAGGAAAAGTATATTGCTAGTTGTGATTCAAATCATAAAAGACCTACCATTCATGACTTTATTTTGCTACAAATGGTATTTATGTCTTTTCGTCTTTTTTACTGGCTTAGGATTTCACTATTCAACCTCTTATTGGTAGCGATCATTGGTTTAGTACTCCGATATAAAATTGCTTTTAGCCTTCCATTTATCGATCAAAAGCATCTATTACATGGCCATTCCCATTTTGCATTTACAGGTTGGATCAGCATGGCTTTGATGGCATTTATGGTTGATTATGTAGGCAGAAAAAAAGAAATAGATTTATTTCCAAAATATAACTGGCTGTTGTGGGGCAACCTAATCACTGCTTATGGAATGCTTTTAAGTTTCCCTTTTCAAGGTTATGGTATATTTTCAATAAGCTTTTCTACCCTATCTATTTTTGTGAGTTGGATCTTTACGATACAATTTTGGAAAGAATTAAACGGCATTAAGCATAACGCAATCATTAGTTATTGGTTCAAAGCCGGTTTATTATTTAATGCTATTTCTGCTCTAGGTGCTTTTAGTTTAGCTGCGATGATGGCAAATAAAATCGTTCACCAGAATTGGTATTTATTGGCAGTCTATTTTTTCTTGCATTTTCAATACAATGGCTGGTTCTTTTTTACTTGCATGGGGTTATTCTTCGATAAAGCAAAGAATGCAATTCCCTACCTCAAAAAGCAAAAACAAATTTTCTGGATTTTTGCTACAACATGTATTCCCGCCTATTTCTTGTCGGCCTTATGGTTAAACATGCCTATTTGGGCATACTGTATCATTGTTATAGCTGCAATATTGCAACTATATGCCTGGGGCATCTTATTAAAGCAGGTTTTTCCAAAATATAAAGATCTTTCATTACAATACGCAAAGCCAGCTAATTGGTTATTATTATTCTCAGGCATCGCACTTACCATCAAATTTGTATTGCAAGCAACATCCACCATTCCATCAATAAGCACACTGGCTTTTGGTTTTAGACCAATTGTGATCGCTTATCTCCATTTAATTTTACTGGGAGTAATTACGATCTTTATTTTAGCAAATATTCTTTCATCACAAGTGATCATTTTTAATAAAAAGGTTTTAATAGGCATATTTGTTTTTGTATTTGCGATCATATTTAATGAATGTCTACTAATGACGCAAGGTATTGCTGCAATACTCGAAACATCATTAGAATATATTAATGAGCTCTTATTGGCGGCAGCTATACTTTTAGTTTCTGGGATCCTATTGTTGAATTTGGGAATAAAATTTAGAAACTGATTTGAATCATAAATCAATATTTAATCTCAGCCCAACTTTGTGATATAAAATATTACAAATGGAAAATATCACTACACAAACACTTGCATCTATTGTGAGTAATAGCAGTTCATCGGTTCCTGTTTTCGAAAAATACAGTCTTGATTTTTGTTGCAATGGCAAAAGAACTTTAGAAGAAGCTTGTAATGCAAAGGGATTGCCTGTTAATGAGATTGCTGCAGAATTG
Organism: Bacteroidota bacterium; assembly: GCA_026391125.1. Taxonomy (GTDB): domain Bacteria; phylum Bacteroidota; class Bacteroidia; order Chitinophagales; family Chitinophagaceae; genus Sediminibacterium. The sequence goes on along the minus strand of JAPLEO010000071.1, from coordinate 1,987 downwards.
AAATTGCAAATGCAACCTAGAACATTAAATCAACTGCCTTTCGAAGAAATGAGTGCAGAGCAAATGATTAGCTACATATTAATACATCACCACTTCTATGTAAAACAATCAATGCCACAAATCATTTTTCATGTTGAAAAAGTAGCTAATAAACATGGTGATAGGTTTCCATATATGGTTGAAGTATTACAACTATTCAGAGAGATCCAAGAAGAAATGACAAGCCATATGCAAAAGGAAGAAGTTATTTTATTCCCTAGGATCAAACAATTAGAATCCTTATTTCTGGAAGGTCAGTTAAATGAAACAGCAAGAAATTCAGTTGCGGGTCCAATTAGTGTTATGATGGCAGAACACGATCATGCAGGTAGTATTTTATATAAAATAAGAGAGCTCACTAATAATTACACTGCACCTGAAGGAGCATGTACTACTTTTAAAGTTAGCTTGACAGAGTTGAAAGAATTTGAAGAAGACCTTCACAAACACGTACACTTAGAGAATAACCATTTATTTATTAAAGCAATGAATATGATGAATGTGACAGAACCAGTTTAATTTATGTTTCAGTTGCTTTAACCTAAAGGCCTTAGTATTATTTTGATAATGCTAAGGCTTTTCTTATTTTAGTTGGAAATTACGATTAATCAGCCAAGCCATATGAGTCAATCAACTGCCTATCTTGAATCGAAAAACCACTATCAGATCCTTGACGGACTCCGTGGTGTTGCTTCCGTATTTGTAATTGTATTCCATGTTTTCGAAACTTTTACCGGAGGAAATAGATTTATTCAGATCTTGAATCATGGATATTTAGCAGTAGACTTTTTCTTCCTGCTTTCCGGCTTTGTAGTAGCTTATGCCTATGATGATCGTTGGAATCAATTAACTCAATGGGATTTTTATAAACGCAGATTAGTTCGTCTGCAACCCATGGTAGTAATGGGCTCTATTATTGGTGCTGCACTATTTTATTTTGGCGCAAGCGATATTGTGTTTCCCCCAATTGCACATACCCCAGTGTTGAAATTGTTATTGGTCATGGTAATAGGTGCAACACTAATACCTGTTCCTTTATCAATGGACATTCGTGGATGGACAGAAATGCATCCCTTGAATGGACCAGCATGGTCTTTATTCTTCGAGTACATCGCGAATATTTTATACGCAACTTTCGTTCGGAAATTTTCAAAATTATTGTTATCGATCTTCGTTGCGCTATCTGGATGTATGATGATTGCTTATTTGGTTTTAGGGCCACAAGGGGATTTGATAGGTGGATGGGCATTAACTAAAGAGTCTCTTTTCGTTGGGTTTACTCGCTTACTATATCCGTTTTTTGCAGGTGTTCTATTGTGCCGTTTTGGAAAACTCATCAAAGTGAAAAATGCATTTTGGTGGAGTAGCTTATTATTAATTGCAGTGTTAGCATTCCCAAGAATTGGCGATGCACAACATGTTTGGCAAAACGGAATTTATGATGCAGTAGTTGTGATTCTAGTTTTCCCTTTGATCGTTTCAATTGGTGCAGGTGGTACTTTACAAAATAACCGAGCCACCAAGATCAGTAAATTCTTAGGGGATCTTTCCTATCCACTTTATATCACACACTATCCATTAATTTATATATATACTGCTTGGGTAGTAGATAATAAAATTCCATTAGGTTTTGAAGGCTTAGCATGGGGCGCCTTACTTGTAGTTGCAGCTATTGCACTTGCGTATGGTTGCTTGAAACTCTATGATGAGCCGGTGCGCGAATGGTTGAAAAAAAGGTTCTTAATGCGCAGGGCTAATTAAAATTTGCTTAACTGATTGCAGGAAGATTTAATGCGTGACAAATGTTACCGTGTGCCAAACTGTGCTCGGATACTTTTGCTGCAAATTGAAAATTCATGCACAGAAAAAGGTATTTTAAGCTTCTACTTACATCTACACTATTCCTTTCCGTACTATCACTAGAAAGGGTCTCAGCGCAGGAAACAAC